>CANOFQ010000116.1 GCA_947565325.1 uncultured bacterium | reverse complement strand
GGGCTTGTATAAAGCGCTGGGCTACTTTTTTTCTGCCCTCCAGGTTCAGGTGCAGGTTGTCAGTCAGGTATTCTGTGGCATTGTCTGCATTTATGACACCGTAAAGATTGTCTACATAAGTAACGCTTTTGGCGATGCAGGACTGATTCTGCCAGATCACGTACATGGCAATGCCGCCTCCCCCATAATCTTTAATGTCGCTGCTGACGTATTTTCCGTCATCGTCCACGGCGAAGGCGTAGGCGGGGGACAGTACGATGATGCGGGCGTGGGGGAAGTAGGTCTGAAGCATGTCAATACCTGCCCACAGGTTGCCTGCAAACCCTTCAATATCTGTGTCATTGCCGGGATTGATGGTCATGTGGCCGGCCAGGTAATCACTGGCGTCGTACATGATTGTTATCACATCCACGGTGCTGAAGTCAAGAGTGTTCAAGGTATTGTATACTTCCATGGCTTCAGGGGGCGCATCTGCCCCCAGCGTCTTCAGGCCGTCGAGATAATTCTGGTTCACGGCATTTCCCGTGGCCATCACGCAGAGCCAGTAGAAGTTGAAGATATCCATGGGGTATGTGCTGGTATCCAGCGTATAGTTCAGGGCAGCCAGATAACTGCCGCTGACGGAGCAGTTGTACACGGTGGCTCCGGTCATTTCCTGGATCATGTTCACCAGATTATCCTCGGAGTCTCTGTCGTCGGCAAAAGGGGCGTTGCCAAAGAACAGCATGGTGGAATTTTCATCGTATTTTTTGTATATAGGCTGATAGTCAGAATCCACCAGCGGCAGGTTGAGATCGTATAAGGCGGTGTCGGTATTGGCCAGACCGTCTTTGAAAAGCGCATCCAGATCCACTACCTTTCCCCATGTCAGGAATCGGTAGACGAGTCCTGCGATCAGGACAAGGAATAAGGCTAGGAAAGTTATGAGGAAGATTTTGTGTACACTGATGCGGGAGGCAGGTTCTTCTTCCTGGGGCTCCTCCTGCTGGTCCAAGTCCTCCGCTGAGGACGGGGCGCTCAAGTCTATGATGTTTATATCGGGTATCGTGTTCGTATGTTCCTTGTTGCTGCGAAGGTTTTTTTTCATTTTCATCCGGATGCTCCGTTTCTTGACGGTTGGTTCCTGAACCGTTTGGCTTTCAGGTAGTATGGTTTCTGAGTGGTTTCATTTCGGAACGGCGTGGTTCCCAAATGCTTTAGCGCCTTGGCTGACTGTTCGGCTGGCAAGAAATCAGCTAAATAGATTATTCCCTATTTTACTATCATGAAATTGGAAAGTCCACATAATTCATATAAGTTTAAAAGATTTTAAGAAATTATGAAGAAATATGGTATTTACTTGAAGAAGTGAAGCCCTGATGATATAATGTTACAGAATTGTTAAGCCTTGTCTTTTGTACAGTAGTACGGATGTGCCTGCAGGGCTGAGAGATGTCTGATTTCGTGTCCGTCGGGGCGGACAGATAGGAGCTTGGGATGAAAAGGATTTTTGGCCATACTAAGAGACCTTTTCCTGCAAAGGGGAAAAGGATTGACTATGATGAGAGCGACTATGATGAGAGGGAATATGACTGGGACAGCATGGGGGAAGAGGATGCTGAAGGAAATACATATTATCATGAGGAAGCCGGGGAAGGATACGGCAGCGACGAAGACGGCGAGGAGTATGCCGGCGACGGTGGGAATTATTCTGAGGACGGGGATGATTACGCAGTGAACGGAGGAGGGCACGCCGGGGACGGGGAGTCTGAGGAATACTATGGCCTTGAAGAAGGTGCAGAGACGGAAGAATATGTTGAAGCGGAGGACGGGTATTACGAAGAAGAGGGAGAAAGTATAAAAGAGGACGGGACATACTTGGAGGATGAGTACACCCAGGAGGACGAGGAGTACTTGGAAGAGGATGAGTACGCTCAGGAGGATGAGGAGTACTTGGAAGAGGATGAGTACGCTCAGGACGGGACGTATTCGGAGGAGGATGAGGAATATCCGGAAGAGAACGGGTATACTGAGGAAGACGGGACATATCCGGAAGAGGACGGGGAATATGCTGACGATGGAGAGGAGTATTTTGAGGAGACGGATGCGGTAGGGCACTATGGCCTTGAGGAAGAGGACGCAGAGATGGAAGAATATCCTGAGGGCTATTCTGAGGAACCGGATTCCGAAGTGTATGACGAAACTGAGGCGCACGGAAGAAGGGCTGACAAGAGATATGTCTGGGAGACGGTTCAGCAGGGAGAAACGGATGAGGCCGTGGACTATGATGTGCAGCCCGCACCCCGGGGAAAGGGGGGACGGGCATATAGAGAAGAGCGGCAGGGGCAGCATAGGGAAGTGACTCGGGAGCGCCGGAAGGAAGAGTGTCAGGCCGCTTATAAGAAAGAGGGGCCGGATGCTCATGGGGGCGGCAGCATTTTCACAAGGCTCGGAGAAGCCGTTCAGGGTATGGACACGATGGACAGAATCATGGCGGTGACAGGTATAGCTGTGGTAGTGCTGGCAATCGTCATAGTGTGCTTGTTCGTTAATGCAAAAACGGTGGAAAAACAGGTGGACGATTTCTCTGATGTTGGAAGGGAGCTGGAAGGGATAACGGTGATCGGGGAGAAAGGGCTTGCAGCAGTGGCCAATGCGCAGGCCGCCAAGCAGGAGGCAACGGTGATACCCACGCCAGAGCCTACGCCGGTACCCACGGAAGAGCCCAAAAAGGACTACGATGAAAAGGATTATTCCAGACAGGTTTCCGTAGATACGGAATTCATTTCTATACAGAAGGATCTGAAGATAAAGTTCATTAATTCAAAGACCAGCAAGCTGGTGGGCAATGTACCCTTTTCGGTGTCTGTTGTGGATCCGGATGGTGCTACATTCATCTGGTCAGATGATGATATGGACGGCATCATACTGAAAAAGGATATAAAGCCCGGAAAGTACAAGGTGACGCTTGAGGCACTGACGGATTCCAAATATGCGGAGTATACGCTGTCCACGCTTACCAGGACGGTGGAGGTAAAAAAGGAGATTGTCTATAATAAAGTAGATGTGGCCAATGAGATAAAGACGGAGAAGGAGGTGGATGTTGCAAAGGAGGATACCAAGAAGAATGAGACTGTGGTGGAGTCTTCCTTGACGGATACGGTGGCATGGGTGGAGAGCAAGATTCTTGAAGCTGTCTATAATGAAGTGCCCAAGAGTACGATCCCGGATCCGGTGACTTTTGTAGGGGGAAACAAGGCTCTGGAGACCATGCTGACTTTGGTGGATGAGACGGAGCCCACGGCAGAGCCGACCCCGGAGCCTACAGCAGCACCGACCCCAGAGCCTACAGCAGCACCGACCCCGGAGCCCACGGCAGAGCCGACCCCGGAGCCCACAGTGACACCGGCCCCGGAGTCGGTGAAGGGTACGTTGACGGTGGACAATCCATATCTCACCGGAGTAATCGGGGCAGCGCTGAAGGCAAAGGCTGCAGCGTCTGGCTTTACGGAAGGGAGAGAGCTGGTCTATACCGTAAGCTCCAGTGCAGAGACGGTGGCCACGGCCACGGTGGACGCACTGGGCGATATCAGCATCTCGGCAGTAAGTGCAGGCACGGCGGTGATTACCGTTACGGCAAACTATAGGGACGGCGCCGCCGAGACGGCGGCAGAGGCGTATGTGACGGTGGTGGTAGGAGGAAAGAAGACGCTGACCTTGAACAAAACGGCGCTTACGGTGTCTGCAGGAGTGACCGGGACAGTGGAGGCAGAGATTGCGAATGCGCTTCTGGCCGACCCTATGGTGACGGCAGAGTCTTCGGATACCAATGTGGCTACTGTGTCCGTGAACAAGAAGACAGTGATAGTTACAGGTATCGCAGCGGGAACTGCGAATATCACCGTGAAGTATGCGGAGAGCGGTGAGGAGGTCGCCGCCGTCTGTACCGTCACCGTCAGGCCCCATCCTTCTCAGGATCAGAGCACTCTGCTGAAGGACAGGGACGGAGCCCAGCTTTATGTATTGGAGAACGGTATCTACAGAGAGGCTGTGAATGCGGATTACTATTCTGCCGAGAAGTTTTTCGTAAAGGAGGCCGCAAGGTACACGGGCTGGCAGACCATCGGCGGCAAGGTATATTACTACACGGCCGAGGGAGAGACAGTGACCGGCGAGCAGGTCATTCAGGGGGCGAAGTACAATTTTGCCAGCGACGGTTCTTTGGTGGTGGGCAACGGTGTGCTGGGCATCGATGTGTCCAAGTGGAACGGCAATATCAACTGGGAGGCCGTAAGGAATTCCGGCGTTTCGTATGTGATCATCCGCTGTGGCTACAGGGGTTCCGCTCAGGGCCAGCTCATAGAGGATTCTAAGTTTCAGGCGAATATAAAGGGGGCCAATGAAGCGGGTCTCAAGGTGGGGGTCTATTTCTTTTCCCAGGCAGTGGACGAGGCGGAAGCCGTGGAGGAAGCCTCCATGGTGCTGGGACAGATCAAGGGCCATAGGATATCCTATCCGGTCTTCATTGATGTGGAAGCCAGCGGCGGCAGGGGAGATGCCATTGACAAGGCCACCCGGACTGCGGCGTGCAGAGCGTTCTGCCAGACGATTCAGAACGGAGGCTATACTGCCGGCGTGTATTCAAACAAGTATTGGATGGAGAACAATATGGACATGGGCAGCCTGAGTGTTTATAAGATCTGGCTGGCGGAGTATGCTGCGGCGCCTACTTATACGGGAAGATACGACTTGTGGCAGTATAGGGCAACGGGAAATGTCAGCGGAATCAGCGGAGACGTGGATATGAACATCAGTTATCTGGGATACTGATAAAAGGCCAAAAAGTGTTTGGAAAATTCGGACAAGTATGGTATAATCACGGGCAGGAGGTAGAAGATGAGAACTTATCTTGTGACAGGAGGCGCCGGGTTCATCGGCTCCAATTATATTCACTATATGTTTCGGAAATATGGGGAGGAGATCCGTATCATCAATGTGGATCTGCTGACCTATGCAGGCAATCTGGAGAATCTTAAGGATGTGGAGAATCGCCCTAATTATACATTTGTCAGGGCCGATATCTGTGACAAGGAAGCCATTTCCCGTATTTTTGCAGAAAACGACATTGACAGGGTGGTTCATTTTGCGGCGGAGAGCCATGTGGACAGGAGCATCCGGAACCCGGAGGTGTTCGTGCAGACCAATGTGCTGGGAACGGCGGTGATGCTGAACTGCGCAAAGGCGGCCTGGGAGCTGCCGGACGGCACCTTCAGGGAGGGGAAAAAATTCCTGCACGTCTCTACGGACGAGGTATACGGCTCTCTGCCGGATGACGAGAATGCTTTTTTCTACGAGACCACGCCCTATGCGCCTCACAGCCCCTATTCCGCAAGCAAGGCCAGCTCGGATATGCTGGTGAAGGCATATATGGACACTTACCGTTTTCCGGCCAATATCACCAACTGCTCCAACAATTACGGCCCTTACCAGTTTCCGGAAAAGCTGATTCCGCTGATCATCAACAATGCGCTGCATGGAAAGAAGCTCCCGGTGTACGGGGACGGCATGAACGTCCGGGACTGGCTGTATGTGGAGGATCATGCCAAGGCCATTGACATGGTGCAGGAGCAGGGCAGGCTGTTCGAAACTTATAATATCGGGGGACATAACGAGAAGCGGAATATCGAGATCATCCGCATCATCATCGAGACCCTGCAGGAGATGCTGCCTGAGGGGGATCCCAGAAAGGCCCTGGTGACAGAGGAGCTGATCACCTATGTGGAGGACCGTAAGGGACATGACCGCCGTTATGCCATAGCGCCGGACAAGATCAAGGCGGAGATAGGCTGGCAGCCGGAAACCATGTTCAGGGAGGGCATCCGGAAGACAATTCAATGGTTCTTCGAGCATGAGGAATGGATGAAAAATGTGACCAGCGGAGATTACCAGAAGTACTATACGGAAATGTATGGGAAGTAGGCCCATGACATAGGCTTTCCTGCCGGGGGGGCGCTGTAGCCCCGGGGAAGGCGAGAGAAGCAATAGGGCCGATTCAGGCACGGCACTTGGTTCATTGCCCGCAGGAATAAATGGGGACGGTTCTGCCGTTCCCATTCGGTGTACAAAAAAAGAGCAGCAGAGGCAAAGAAACGAAAAGGCAGCAGGCCAAAGAAACGAAAAGGCGGCAGAGCCAAAGAAACAAAAAGGCAGCAGGCCAAAGAAACAAAGGGCAGCGGGCCGGCTGACACGGGAAACAGAGGCCATGGTGCCGGAAGAAGAGGAGGAATTATCATGAAGGGAATCATTCTCGCAGGAGGATCAGGCACAAGACTCTACCCTCTGACGCAGGCAATCTCCAAACAGATCATGCCGGTTTACGACAAACCCATGATTTACTATCCGCTGTCCACGCTTATGCTGGCGGGGATAAGAGATGTGCTGATCATTTCCACGCCCAGGGACCTCCCCGTGTTTCGGGAGCTTCTGGGCAGCGGCGAGCAGCTGGGCATGGAGTTTTCCTATGCGGTTCAGGATTATCCGAGAGGGCTGGCGGATGCGTTTCTGATCGGGGCCGACTTCATCGGCAGGGACAGGGTGGCGCTGGTGCTGGGAGACAATATCTTTTACGGCCAGAGCTTCTCCAGGGTGCTGAAGACGGTTGCGGCAAGGGAGAAGGGGGCCACGATCTTCGGGTATTATGTCCGGGATCCCAGAGAATACGGCGTGGTGGAATTCGACGAGAACGGAAAGGCTCTTTCCATCGAGGAGAAGCCGGAGAACCCCAAGAGCAACTATGCGGTGCCGGGGCTGTATTTTTATGATAATGATGTGGTTGAGATAGCCAGAAACGTGGTGCCCTCCGCCAGAGGGGAGATAGAGATCACCAGCGTCAATAATGAGTACCTGCGCAGGGGCACCCTTCATGTGGAGACGCTGGGCAGAGGCTTCGCATGGCTGGATACCGGGAACCATGATGCGCTGCTGGATGCGGCGGATTTCGTCGCGGCGTTCCAGAAGCGGCAGGGACTGTATATATCCTGCATCGAGGAGATCGCATATAGGAGGGGCTTTATCGACAAGGAGCAGCTGCTCCGGCTGGCGGAGCCCTTGATGAAGACGAACTACGGAAAATATCTGGAAGAGGTAGCCAATGGACTCTAAACTGTTCAAGATCGCCATTTTTTCCTCTCTGGTCGCAATTCTGGTAGTGTCGGCACTGGTGCTGTTCACCAATGTGGATCAGGACACCCGCCGTCCGCCGGCAGTGACAGAGGCTCCTCAGGAGGAGCCGGGGCTTCCTGAACAGCCAGACGAAAAAGGCGTGATCAACGGGCAGATCGGGAATGATCTGTCAGCCTTTCTTCGGGACAGCACTTTTTTTGACCAGGAGCTGAGCTCTCTGCTGGAGGAAGCGAAGGAGAACGGCACAAGGCTTTCGCTGGTGGCGACCTCCGTGGAGAGGGATCTGCGGATCCAGATCGTGGATGGGCAGGGGATACCCGTGACGGGAGAGAGCTTCTTCGTGAAGCTGGAAGGGCTGGGGGAATACAAGGATCTTGACAAGGACGGCATCGTCTACATCGGCGGTCTTCCGGCGGGGGAGTACTATGTAGAGCTCATGCCTCTGGAGGGATACAGGGTGCCTGCCAACAGAACCCGCATCCGGGTGAAGGAGAGGGTGGAGTATGTGGCCATCGATGACATTACTCTATTGCTGAAGACGGAGGAGGATATCGATGCGGAGGCCGAGGACACGGCGGTGGCGGATGCCCTGACAGATGCAGACAAGACGGAGATACAAGAGATTCAGAAGACCACGGCCAATTCCAAGGTGGGCATCGATGTGTCCAAATGGAACGGGGAGATCGACTGGGACAAGGTAAAGAATGCAGGGATCGAGTTTGCCATTGTCCGGGCGGGCTATCGGGGATCTCTTACGGGCAGTCTGGTGGAGGATCCTTGTTTTGCCGCAAATATGCGGGGAGCCGCCTCCAGCGGCATACCGGTGGGCGTATACTTCTTCACGCAGGCGGTGAACGAGGTGGAGGCTGTAGAGGAGGCTTCCGCAGTGCTGCGGCTGGTGAAGGAATACAGACTCGACTATCCTGTCTTTATCGACACGGAGGGCGCAGGAGGCAACGGACGGGCGGACGGGCTGGACGTGGAGACCCGGACGCTTGTGTGCGAGGCATTCTGCCGCACCATAGAGAATGCCGGTTACGAGGCAGGGGTCTACGGCAGCCGCAACTGGTACAATAACCGTCTGGAGACAGCCAAGCTGGATGACTACTGTATCTGGCTTGCGGAGTATCGGAGCGCCCCCATCTATCAGGGCTATTATCAGATGTGGCAGTATACCTCCAAGGGCAGCATAGACGGGATTTCCGGAAACGTGGACATGAATATCAGCTATCTGGGACGGTAATGGTAATAGACGAGGAAACACCGAAGAACCAGACAGGGCAGGCACGATAAGCAATACAGACAGGGCAGGCACGACAGACAAAAGGCATGAAGTATAAAAGGAGAGGATTTTGCGATGGGTAAGATTACGGTAGAGACATGCGAGATCGAGGGACTGAAGGTGATCACACCGACGGTTCACGGTGACAAGAGAGGTTATTTTTACGAGTCCTATCAGTATGAGGATTATAAGGCGGCGGGCATCCCGCAGGTGTTCGTGCAGGATAACCAGTCCTCCGGGTGCCGGGGCGTGCTCAGGGGCCTTCATTTCCAGAAGGAGTTTCCGCAGGACAAGCTGGTGCGGGCCATCCGGGGCGAGGTGTTCGATGTGGCGGTGGATCTGCGGAAGGGCTCCCCTACCTTCGGAAAGTGGTATGGAGTGCTTCTTTCCGAAGAAAACAAGAAGCAGTTTTTTATTCCTAAGAATTTTGCCCATGGCTATCTGGTTCTTTCGGAGTATGCGGAGTTCTGTTATAAATGCACAGAATTCTATCATCCCGGCGACGAGGGAGGGCTTCTGTACAATGATCCTGCCATCGGGGTGGAATGGCCCATTCCGGAAGGCATGGAGCTGATCATGGTGGACAGAGACAAGAACTGGGGCGGTCTGGAGAGCTTCTGCGGCGGCAGACAGGAATAGGGAGCAAGGCTGTTCAGCGTTCAGAGAGGCCGGAAAGCTGTTTTCCGGCTTCGGATGGGATAGGCAGGGCCGATGAAACAGCAGAGACAGAGGGAACAGGCGGAGCCGAAGGAACGAACGGGGCCGACTTTAGATAAGGCAAGGAGCAAGGGTGATATGAGAATCGGCAAGAAAGGCGGAATCGCCATTTTTTCATCTGCAGGAATCCTGATGGCGGTGGTTATCATCCTGCATCAGAGTCTGGGGTCGGAGGCCGACCCGCAGATGGAGCTGATCAAGAAGGTTCTGTCCTGCGCCGTGATTCTGGTATCCTGCGTTGTCTTTGCCAAGGGGTACGAGAAGTTCACCACCCTTCCGGTGGAGCTGTACCAGAGCAGGCATCTGATCTGGAAGCTGGCGAAGAATGATTTCAAGAAGCGGTACGCAGGTTCCTATATGGGGGCCTTATGGGCCATGCTCCAGCCCGTGGTGACGGTAGCTATGTATTATATTGTCTTTGACAAGATCATGGGGAACACCGGCAGGGAAACCGGGGACATGCCCTTTGTGCTGTTCCTGACGGCAGGCCTTGTGCCCTGGTTCTATTTCAGCGAGGCGCTGAACAACGGAACCAATGCGCTGCGGGAGTATAATTATCTGGTGAAGAAGGTAGTGTTCAAGATCAGCATCCTGCCCATCATCAAGATCATTGCGGCCACCTTTATCCACGTCTTCTTTGCAGCTGTGCTTCTGGTGGTGGCGGCCATCTATGGGTATTATCCCACTGTCTATACCGTCCAGCTGGTCTATTACAGCTTCTGCTTGTTTATCTTCGTGCTGGCGCTGAGCTAT
>CANOFQ010000115.1 GCA_947565325.1 uncultured bacterium | reverse complement strand
CTATCGGCGGCGAGATGGTTCGTCGTATGATCAAGAAGCAGGAAGAGCAGATGAAGTAAGATCCTCTGCCTGAAAATGATATTCACAGGCTTCACATCAACGAAACTCAAAAGGCAGGCTCTGTGCCCTACGGCGCAGGGCCTGTCTGTTTTTATGCCTGTCTGTATATACCTGCTCCTATTCGCCGAAAACTGCTTTGTAATCAGCCTGGAACTTGGCGATGCCCGCATCCGTGAGAGGGTGCTTCACCATCTGCTCAATGACTGCATAGGGAACCGTGGCAATGTCCGCCCCCGCCAGCGCACAGTCCGTCACATGAACCGGATTCCTGACACTTGCGGCGATGATCTGGGTATCCAGATCCGTCATGGAGAAAATGTCCGCAATCTCCCGGATCAGGTCTACGCCTCTCTGGCTGATATCGTCCAGACGGCCCAGAAACGGCGACACATAGGTGGCTCCCGCACGGGCTGCCAGAAGCGCCTGGTTCGCAGTAAAGACCAGCGTCACATTCGTCTTGATCCCGTCGGCGGAAAGCGCCTTGCAGGCCTTCAGCCCCTCCACCGTCATAGGGATCTTCACCACCATGTTGGGATGGATCGCCGCGATCTCCCTCCCCTCCCGGATCATGCCCTCCGCATCCACCGTGGTGGCCTTCACCTCGCCGCTGATAGGCCCGTCTACGATGGATGCGATCTCTGCGATGACCTCCTCGAATACCCTGCCCTCTTTGGCGATCAGGGAGGGGTTGGTGGTGACGCCGCAGATAACGCCCATGTCATTTGCTTTTCTGATATCCTCTACCTTAGCGGTATCAATAAAAAAACGCATACTGTAATCTCCTGTCTCTATGTAATTGATGTTTCTGTTACCCTTTCAGTATAATCAATCCGTAGCCAAACTTCAAGGCTTTTCACAGTCCCTCTCCCAAATATTTTTTCGGCACAGAGCCTCCTGCCGCCATTGGGCCCCTCTGCCGCCCTCCAGCTCCAGAAGCTCTGCTATGACGGTTCGCATATCGGCGATCCTCAGTGAGGGGTCTTGTCTGGTGCATGCCTCCAGAAGCCCGATGAGCTTTTTTCTTTCGGTCCGCTCATGCCGTGGCCTGTGATCCGCCTTCTGCCGCCGGCCCGCGCCGGGCCGCAGGCCGGCCTTCTCCTCTCTGCCCAGCGTATCCAGCAGCGTCCTGCCCAGTCCGTATACATCGCAGGCCTCCGTCAGAGCTGCCCCTTCCGCCAGCTGTTCCGGCGCACAGTAGCCGGGAGTGCCCGCCCTGGAATCCGCCCTTCTCCCTCTTGGGCATACGCATCCCAGATCCAGAAGCTTCACCCTGCCGTCCTGCCGCACAATAATGTTCGCAGGCTTCACGTCCCGGAACAGTCGCCTTCCTCCCCTTTCATGGAGATACCCGAGCCCTTCCGCCAGCTCTATGCCGATTCTGGCCACCTGCCTCGGAGAAAAGCCGCCCCTTCTTCTCAGCACGGCTTCCAGGCAGCAGCCCGAAATGTGCTCCATGATCAGGTATCCCAGCCCTCCCATGCTCCGGAACATATGGAATTCCGGGAACAAGGGATGCCTCAGCTCCTTCATGATTCCGGCCTCCTTCTCCAGCAGCCGGACAGCGCCGCTGACCTTGCAGGCAAAGCTGTCCCCTTTCTCGTCCTCCACCCGGTACACCTCCGAAAAGGCTCCCTCTCCAAGCTTCTCCCGGCAGACATATCCCTCCGCCTTCAGCGCAGCCGTCATCTGGCTATGGTTCAAGATAAATTCTTCCGGCCTTAAACCTCCCAAGTCTGCGTTTGTCCCTCTATTGTCCATATATTCCTCTCTTTACAGTCCCGTGAATTATCAATTATTGCCTGCGCCCCTGCTCCCCGTTCCAATCGTTTCTGACAAGCCTCCTGCACCTCCCTGCTCTCTCTCCCTATGCTCCACCGTCCGCAGGAGGATGGCTCCCATCCCTGAGCCGCCCTGCCTCTGCGCCTCTCCCGCAAGCTCTGCCAGATGCCGCTCCGTCTGCTTCTCTGTGCGGATTTCCCTGACAAACAGCCCTTCTCCGATCATGGATTCCGTGACATGCCCATAAAAGCTCTCCGTACCGAGAAGCAGCCCTATGTCGGCCTGCAGTCTCCCCAGCTCCATGGCTATGCCCTTCTCTTCTGTGCCTGCTCCCAGCCTGCGCAGGCACACCCGGCCGAATGCAGTGTTGATCAGATAGATTCCCACTGCCCCCCTGCGGAATATCATATACACATCTTCAATGCAGAAAAAAACTGCCAGACTCACCTTTTCGCTCTTGGACTGCCCTTTCTCAGAAAGCCCTCCCTCCGGCAGGCCTCTCCCTCGCAGGCCTTTTCCCGGCAGGCCTCTTTTTGCCTTTCCTTCCTTCTGCCGTGCTCTCTCAGATCGTTCTTCTGCCCGCAGACCTCTCTCCCATAACTCTCTCTCCCGCAGTCTGACCCCTTCAAGCTCTCTGTCGGTCTCTTCAATGACTTCCGCCAGCTCCCCCTGCAGCCGTTCTGCCCGCCGCTCCCGGGTTCTGACTGCTTTTCCCAGATCCAGTCCCCGGAACCATGCCAGAAGCCGCTCCGTCATATAACCTCCTGCTCCCTTTTGTTCCGTCCCGCATACGCAGGCAAAGACCACCTCCTTTCGTCTGTACTGGTACTGCTGCAGAAGCACAGAGGCAGACTTCTCCCCCTGCTGGCGATAACATGCCGCAAAAAAATCCATGCCCTCCCCTCCTTTCTCCACGCAAAAAACACCTTCCATGCCCTCTGCCGGGCTTCGGGAAGCCTTTTTCCTGTTCCATTTTATACACCGGAAATTTTCTGAATCTTTCTGAATCCGCCGGCCTCCCGGAAAGGGAGGGCAGCGGACATCGACCTTCCATTGACTATTTCATAAAGATATTTGCCAGATCGTTGAAGAATATGAACACCATCAGAACCATGAAAAACATCAGACCCACAAAATGAACCATGCCCTCCTTCTCCGGAGGCACGGGCTTGCCCCGGATGACCTCCAGAAGCAGAAACACCAGCCTGCCCCCGTCCAGCGCCGGAACGGGCAGAAGATTCAGGATCCCCAGATTCACGGACAGCATCAAAGTAATCTCCAGCATACTCAGGAGCACCATCTCCCATCCGTACTCTTTTGCCATATCATAGGTCTTGCCCACCACGTTCACCGCAATGCCTACGGGGCCGGCCACATCCTGCCTGCTGACCCTGCCTCCGAACAGCATCCCCAGACTCTTGTAGGTCTGCTTCAGGGAAAAGCGCATCTCGTACCATGCATACTTGAACGTGCCGAAGCCCTTCGGCTCCACGAAATCGCTGTTCATCACGCCCAGAAGATAAGTGCCCGAGGAGGGATCCTGCTGCGGCGTCACTGTCGCCTTATACCTGACACCGTCCCTCTCATAAACTACCTCCACATCCCCGCCCCGGTAAGAAGCCATCATGTAAAGCGATATCTCCTGATACAGCTTGATTTTCTCACCGTTCAGCGAAATGATCCTGTCCCCGGCCGCAAGCCCGGCAGCCTCCGCACCGCCGCCCTCCGCCACCTGAGACACCACCGGATCCCGAAGGGTCAGTATGTCTGAGGAGCTCACCATGATAAAAGCTATGATGAAGGCCAGAATCAGATTGAACAACGGCCCTGCCAGCACCGTGGAGATCCTGCCCCATACACTGGCCTTGAGGAACGACCCCTCCCCGGGCTCCCCTTCCTTTTCCGCCAGCCCGTCCTCCCCCTCGAACATGCACGCCCCGCCTATGGGGAACAGCTTCAGGGAATACTTGGTGCCTTTTTTATGGAAGGAACAGAGCGTGGGCCCCATTCCCACGGCAAACTCCACAACATGGATGCCGTTGGCCTTCGCCAAGAGGAAGTGACCGAATTCATGAGCGATCACCACCACCCCGAATATGACAATGAATAGAATTAAAGTCATGATTACAGCTTCTTTCCTCCTGCCTCGTTTATCTGCTGCAGGATCAGTTTTTATGTCCGATTAAGACCGCAGCCTTCTGGGTAACGCATGGTCCTGAACCTTTCCGTTAATGAATTCATATGCCCAGACCTCCGTGTCCAGAATCTCCTCCACCTTCGGGTCTGCAATGACCTCATGGCTCTCCATAGCCTCCCCGATCAGATCTGCGATCTGCAGATAGCCGATCTTTCCGTCCAGGAACAGCTCAACCGCCCTCTCGTTGGCCGCATTGTACACCGTGGGCATGGTTCCGCCTGTTTTGGACGCCTGATATGCCAGCCCCAGTCCCGGAAAGGTATCCGTGTCCGGCCTTTCAAAGGTAAGGCTCCCCAGCTCAAAGAGATCCACCCGCCTGCCTGCCATAGGCCTCCTGTGGGGATAAGTAAGGGCATACTGGATGGGGAGCCTCATGTCCGGCACTCCCAGCTGGGCGATGATGGAGCCGTCCTCGAACTGCACCGCCGAATGTACGATGCTCTGGGGATGAACCACCACCTGAATCTTGTCGGTTCCCACCCCGAAGAGCCATCTGGCCTCCATGAGCTCCAGTCCTTTGTTCACCAGTGTGGAACTGTCCACCGTGATCTTCCTCCCCATGGCCCAGTTGGGGTGCTTCAGGGCATCCTCCACCTGAATGTTCACCAGCTCCCCTTTTGTCCTGCCCCGGAAGGGCCCTCCCGAGGCCGTCAGCAGGATCTTCTCTATCTTGCGTTCCCTGTCTTCCTCCGGTTCCCCCCTCAGAGATTGGAAGATGGCGCTGTGTTCACTGTCCACGGGCAGTATGGAAACGCCCTGCTCCCTGGCCAGAGGCATGATGATATGCCCCGCTGTCACCAGCGTCTCCTTGTTGGCAAGAGCAATGTCCTTTCCCGCCCGAATGGCGGCGATGGTAGGCCCGATACCAATCATGCCCACAATTGCCGTCACCAATACCTGGCTTTCCGGCAGCTGCGCTATTTCCAGCAGTCCCTCCATGCCGGACAGGATCCTCACGTCCAGGTCGGCTACCCGCACCCGCAGGTCGTGGGCTGCCTCCTGCCTCCACATGGCCACCACCCTGGGCCGAAACTCCCGGATCTGTTCCTCCATCCTCTCCACATTGCTGTCCGCTGCCAGCGCCACAGCCTGCAGATCGGGATTCCTGCGCAGAATCTCAAGTGTCTGGATTCCTATGGAACCCGTGGAGCCCAGTACAGCGATTTTTTTCATAGCGTCCTCCTTGCACCGCAGCGATGCCATATACCGGATCCAGCCGGATTTCCAAGCATTCTGCCGAATCTCCGGATCTTGTGGCGGATTCCCAAGTATCCGGCCCGATCCTATGTGGTATCTGCGCCGATTCTCCCGACGTCAGGGCCTTCCGCCGCAGCGCCCTGCCCCGTGCCTCCTACATCAGCAGCAGGAAGGCAAGGAAATAAGTCATCGGAGCGGTCACTACAGTACTGTCGAACCGGTCCATGATCCCTCCGTGGCCGGGGATCAGCTTTCCGTAATCCTTGATGCCTGTGTTTCGCTTGACGGCGGAGGCCGCCAGGTCTCCCACCATGCTCATCACGGCTCCTGCACCGCAGATCAGGGCGATCATCCACGCCGTCCTCTGATCCGGAAACGCTCTCTCTACGAAGAGCACACCGTATAGATACCCCAGAGCCGCTGCTCCCAGCACGCCGCCGATACAGCCCTCCAGAGATTTCTTCGGACTCAGCACAGGAAAAATCTTCTTCTTTCCGATCAGCTTTCCTACCACGTAGGCAAAGGTGTCACATCCCCATGAACTGATCAGGATCATCCACACCAGATAAAGGCCCTGGGGACACATTCTGGTCAGGTATACGAACGAGAGGAGCACCGGCGCATATAGGAAGGAAAAAACCGCCGACACCGCCTCCCCTGCCTGATGCTTCGGAAAAGTGACCACATATGCGAACATCACGCCCATGCAGGCTCCCACTATGCACATCAGAAGAAGGGCTGCGTCCCCGGAAAAATACATCGCCAGATAATATGCGGTGACCGCTCCCAGGCCTACCCATTCCAGACAGTTCAGCCCATGTCCCTCCCCTGCGCATTTCAGCGCTTTCGTCATCTCCCGGAAAGCCACCATGGATATCCCCCAGAGAGTCAGCGCCAGCGGTATTCCCCCCAGCGCCATCGTGCCCACGGCAAGGATCAGCAGAACCACCCCGCTCGCCAATCTGGTCCAAAACATATGGTCGATCCTCCTAATATAGCTTTTATTTTAGTTCCGCCGCATCCCTCCGGACACCCCTCCTCAGGGATTCCCTTCCGGCCGCTCAGTTCCTGCTTCCCTTTTCAGTCGGATTTTATGCCTCCGTACTTTCTGTCTCTATGATTATATGCCTCCACGGCCCTTATCAATTCATCCTTGGTGAAATCCGGCCATGCCACAGGTGTGAAGTACAGCTCCGTATAGGCCAGCTGCCACAGCAGAAAGTTGGATATCCTCTGCTCGTTGCAGGTCCGGATCAGCAGATCCGGCTCCGGCACGCCCGCAGTGTCAAGGAAGCCCTCCAGCACCTGCTCCGTTATGTCCTCCGGGCGCAGGCGGCCCTTTGCAACCTCTGCCGCCATCTTCCTCGCCGCCCTGACGATCTCGTCCTTGCCCCCGTAGTTGATAGCGATCTGGAAATGAAGGCCGTCGTTGTTCTTCGTTGTCTCCTCCAGCTCCATGATCCTTGTGCGGATATCTTCGTCCAGACGGGACTTCTCTCCCAGAACCCTGACGCACATTCGGTTTTTCTCCGCCGTTTTTAAGCATGTCTTCATATAATTCCGGAGCAGCTTCATCAATGCGTCCACCTCGTCCTGCGGACGGCTCCAGTTTTCCGTGGAGAAGGCATAGACCGTCAGATACTGGATTCCCATCTTATAGGCTTCCTCACAGATGATCTCCACCGTCTTCGCTCCCTGCACATGGCCGTAATTGCGGGGCATACCCTTTGCCCTCGCCCATCTGCCGTTTCCGTCAAGGATAATCGCCACATGGCGGGGCATTCTCAGCGCTTCGCTCATACCGTCATGATTTCCTTTGACTTCTTTTCCATCAGTACGTCTACTTCTTTGACGAATTTGTCCGTGGCCTTCTGAAGCTGATCCTCCAGCTGCTTGATCTCGTCCTCGGACACGTCCTCCTTGCCCAGCTTCTTCAGAAAGCTGTTGCCGTCCCTGCGGATATTGCGGATGGCAACCTTGCCCTCTTCCGCCCTCTTCCTGATATCCTTCACCAGATCCTTTCTGCGCTCCTCCGTAAGCTCCGGGAACACCAGTCTGATCACGCTGCCGTCATTTGAGGGGTTCAGGCCCAGATCCGAGGTCAGTATGGCCTTCTCGATGGCCTTGATCAGGGACTTCTCCCACGGTGCGATCTGAATGACGCGCGCTTCCGGCACGGTCACATTGCCCACCTGCTGAATCGGGGTTGGCGTCCCGTAATAGTCCACCCTCAGCTTGTCCAGCACATGGGGGTTGGCCCGCCCTGCACGGATGGAACTGTAATCAGCCTCCAGATATTCGATCGTCTTCCTCATCTTATCCTCATATTGCTGTAGCCTTGCATCCATAGTCCACACTCTCCTTTTATCTTATTCTTGCACCAGAACTCTGGTTCCGGTGAAATTTCCCCGCACCGTATTCACGATACTGTTTTCTTCATTCAGGCCGAACACCCACATGGGCATCCGGTTGTCCCTTGCCAAGATGGAGGCCGTCATGTCCACTACCTGCAGATTCTTCCCTATGATCTCGTCAATGGTGATCACATCGTACTTCCTGGCGTCCGGATTCTTTGCCGGATCGGAATCGTAGACCCCGTCGATGGACTTTGCCAGCAGAATCACCTCCGCCTCCACTTCTACGGCCCGGAGCACCACCCCCGTATCCGTGGAGAAATAGGGATGGCCCGTGCCTCCTGCAAAAAACACTACAAAGCCTTTCTCAAAATACTCCACTGCCTTGTCTTTCGAAAAAAGCTCCGTGAATGAGCCACAGGCGAACGGCGTAAGTACAGCTGTCTTCATTCCTGCGGAGCGAAATATCTCCGACACATAGATACAGTTCATGACCGTAGCCAGCATTCCGATCTGATCCGCCTTCGTCCGGTCAATATTCTCGCTGGTCCGTCCTCTCCAGAAATTCCCTCCGCCGATTACGATTCCTACCTGAACGCCGTCCCGAACCAGCTGCCCTACCTGCAGGGCCACCCCTTTCACGGTCTCCTCATGGAAACCCGTCCTCTTCGCCCCTGCCAGCGCTTCACCGCTCAGCTTCAGCATGATCCTGCGCACGGAAACCACACCCCTTTCTCTCTGCTTTCTCTTTCTCCGCCTTCACTGTCTTTCCGTTCTCCCTGTCACTTCGCTTTTACCTTCTCTCTGCTTTCTTTACCTGCCCGTCCGGCCCATGCTCCCCGCCCCATCTGTCTGGCCGGCCTTATCTGACTTGTCATCCTTGTCCTCCTGCCATTTTCTGTGCTGGACCAGCTCCGTGCTGTCCGTGATCGGCAGAATGGCCGTGTCCTCCATGCCAAGAATGGTCTCGATGATCTCAGGCAGGGCGTCTACCGTTGTCCTCTTTCCCGCCGAATCGTGCATGAGTATCACGCTTGTATCGTAAGAACTGATTTTGGACGTACAGTTCTCCAGCAGCGTCTCCACCGGGAAAACATATTTGCCTCCGTCCCCGGAAGAAATGTTCCAGTCGAAATAACGGACCCCCTGCTCCTCCAGATACTCCGCAAACACAGACATGTCCGTAGGGCTCACAGAATTGGAGCTGCCTCCGGGAAAGCGGTATACCGTGCTGGCGACTCCTGTCACATCGTAGATATAGTTCTGGATCTTTGCGAAATCCTCTGCGAAATTTTCCACGGAAGCATATATGTCCGCATATTTATTTGTGTAGGAATGCATTGCCAGGGTATGTCCGTCCGCCACGATCCTCTTCATGGCCTCCTTCGCCGACTCGTTCTCCTTTCCCAGTATGAAAAAGGTGGCCTTCACGTTGTACTCATCCAGAATGTCCAGAATCTCCTGCGTGTAGATGCTCGGCCCGTCATCAAATGTCAGGTATACCTTATGCGCCGCCGTGACCTCCGGCTCCTCATCCTCCTGACTTCCCGGCTTCACATCCTTGTTTCCGGGCCTGCCCGACTCATATGCCTCCTTATAAGCCAGCAGCTCCTCCATCTTCTCCTCCAGAAGCTCCATCTGGGCAAGCTGGGCGCGCTGCCCCTCTATGACCTGCCCCATCCTCTCCGCCTGAGCGGTCAGGCTGTCCACCGTCTCGTTCAGATTGTATATTCTGTTAAGGAGCAGCCCGCACAGCACCATCAGCAGAACCACCGAAGCCATCAGCATGGCCACGTTGCACTTCCTCAGCCGGGCAGAGCCCTTCCTGCCCGAGGCGCCCCCTTCCTCCTCCGTTCTCTCTTCTCCGTCCTGTGACATAATTCCCTTCATCGCCTTTCTGAAATTCTCAAACCCTAGTATAGCATATTCCTCTTTTCTGGGAAAGCAGAAAATGAAAAAAGGACATCAAAAATGTCCTTTTCTGCTCTTCCGGCAACCCGCATCCCGCATTAAAGGCCAGATCTGCGTCCCTGCCCCGACTTTCCTGCCGTCTCCCCGCAGCGGCTGCACCCTGCACAGCCGGAACACCCTCCCTGACACTGCGTTCTGCCCGATCTGGAGAACCGGCTGCGCAAAATGAGAAAAACAATCACTGCGAGTATTGCGATAATGATAAAATCTGCCATATATGCCTCCCTTTCCATGCTGTCATCCGCATCCTGTACATATGCCGTGCAGCAGCCCCTTATCCGCTCCCGTTCAGAGGCTCTTCCAATTTTGAGAATCATTCTCATTTCATTATAAGAAGATCTCTCTGTTCTGTCAAGGATTTTCTGCAAAACCCTCCAGAAGCAAAC
>CANOFQ010000114.1 GCA_947565325.1 uncultured bacterium | reverse complement strand
GTGATAGGGGCTGGAAGTGTTGTAAACCGCCCTATTCCGCCTAATTGTGTTGCAGCAGGGAATCCGTGCAGGGTGATACGTTGTTTTGATACAGACAGAGAAAGGCGGCTACATGAAATATAAGCATATCGTTTTTGATATGACGGTACTGTGGTGGATACGAAGCTTGAAATAACAATTTGCTTTCGTGGAAGAAAAGGGAAAATTTCTATACCCGGTTTCTGCAGGGGACATTTTTTTGAAAAAGATTTGTCTAGTAAAAATTTACTTTATTGTGAAGCAGATCAGAATATGATAAAAGTAAATGTCAGGCATGAGAATATGCTGGTTTCTCACATTATGGACAAAGAAAGGAAAAATGCCATGATTAAGAAAGGGTTTATTGGAATCTGTAGAAGGAGCTGGTTTCGGATCTTCCTGGCAGGTGCTATGCTGTTCTCCTTGTCGGGATGCGGCGGAGGGGAGGACGGTGCAGGTGCGTCCGGCGGCGGAATGCAGCAGGAGAGCCAGCCGGGGCAGGGAATGGCAGGGAATGGGTCAGCGGAGGACGGATCGAAAGGGGATATGGGGATATCCGGGCCGGTGGAGCTTCCGGAGCCCGGCGAGACAGTGATGAGCGGACGCTGGGGCGAGGATATCACCTATACATTGGACAGCAATGGCATTCTGACCATCTCGGGCACGGGAAAAATGTCCAAGATAGAGGGAGAGGTGTATCCTGAAGATAGCCAGATAGTGTATCTGGTGGTGGAAGAAGGTGTTGAATCGATTACTGGTTTCAGAGAGAGTCCCAGTCTGAGGTATGTGAGCCTGCCGTCGACAATGAGAGTGGTGGGTGACAGCCAATTCAGCTCCTGCAAGGCTCTGTCGGTGGTGATTATGGCAGAGGGTGTGGGCGAGCTGAAAAATGATGCGTTTTCCGGCTGCAGCAGCCTGACTTCCGTTGTTCTGCCGTCCACGGTCTACCGGCTGGGGATGCGGGCCTTCGGCTCTACGGGGCTGACAGAGGTAGTACTGCCGGAGACGATGAGATATATTGACACCGCTTTTGCCAACACGCCGCTGGAAACCATAAAATGGCCTCGGGGCGTGGACACGATTTACTCGGCGTCCTTTTACTTATGTGAGGAGCTGGATTCTATTTCGCTGCCGAAGGATGTGGCCAGCATAAGGGAATCCGCTTTTTGGGGGTGTAGTAGCCTTAAGGACATTTATTATGAGGGCACCGAGGAGGATTTCAAAAAGATCGAAATCGGGGACAGAAATGACGATTTCCTGAATGCCACCGTGCATTACAATGAATATTGATGAAAGGGCATTTTGGGATGGATATAAAGCTTTGCCCGCTGTCATTTCGCCGTCAGCACCCAGCTTTTGAACCACCTCAGGTACTTTGCCACGAAGGAGGCCTCCACCGGCTGCCCGGAGAGCACGGGATAGAAGAGGAGGAACAGGCCGAAGGCCACAGCGCCGTATAGGACAATGGAGGCATAGAAGGCGCTCCTCTGCGTCCTGAGGGCAGGGCGGCTCTTGAGGGCTCCGTCCATGCGTTTCTTCCCTTGGGGCAGACCATGTGTGGAACCGTCCATGCGTTTCTTCCCTTGGGGCAGATCATGTGCGGAACTGTCTATGGCATTCTTCCCTTGGGGCAGACCATGTGCAGGACCTACCATGTATTTTTCCCCTTGCCTCAGGCAGTATGTGATCATGAGAACCACAAAGGGGACGCTGGGGAAATAATGGTAGATGAAAGTGATTCTGGAGACGAAGAACCAAGGCAGGTACTGCGCCAGATAGCCTACAGTCAGGAAGGCAGCAGTCTTGTCTTTTTTCTTTGCCCAGAGGTATGCCGTGAAGAGAGCGGCGGGAATTCCCGCCCACCATACTGCGGGATTGCCGAAGGAGCTGATGCCCTCCCGAAGCCCGCCCTCCCACGTTCTGGTGACCATGTGGGAATAGAACCAGATGGGCCGCTTCAGGATGGGCCATTCGTACCAGACGGAAGAAAAGTCGTGGGTGGACTCCAAATTGCTGTGGTAGCTGAACATGGTGTTCTGGTTCTGGAGCATCCTGCCAAAGAGCCCTTTGTCCGTGTAGTCCCGGAAGGGAATGTAGGAGAGCAGGTAGATGAGGGCAGGGAGCAGGACGAAGAAGACCATACAGAAGCAGATGGTTCGTCCGGCCTTCGGCCCGAAGCTCTGCAGAATATGCCTGTGGGAGATGCCGTGGGTGGTTCCCTCGGGATCTTTCTTTGCGTAGAGATATTCTCTGTATCTTCTCAAAAGGGTGGAGAAGAAAATCAGCGCCAGACCGGCTCCCCCGTAGATACCGGTCCATTTGCAGGCGATTCCCAGCCCCATGCACAGGCCGCAGGCCCCCAGCGGGAGCCATGTCTTTTTCAGGGGCGTGTCATAGAAGCTGAAAGAGCAATATCGGTACATGAAATAATACATCAGAATCACGAAGAATGTGATGTAGACGTCTATGGTGGCGATTCTGGTCTGGGAAAAGTGCATGAAGTCGAAGGCAAAGAGCAGACAGGCAAGGGCCGCCAGAGGCGTGCTGCGCAGGAGCCTTTTGGCGAAAAGGTACATGACGGGAACCATGGCGATGCCGAACAAGGTTCCTATGATGCGCCAGCCGAAGGGATTCATGCCGAACAGAGCCACTCCCAGAGCGATGAAAATCTTGCCCATGGGCGGATGGGTATTCTCATAGGAGGTGAGGCCGTGGAGGAATTCATAGGCCGTGCGCCCGTGGTATATCTCATCGAAGTACATGCTGTTGCGGAAGCTCCCTGCCTCAGGGTAGACCTGAACGGCGAAGACACCGCAGTCTATGGGAGAAAGGCCCAGCCGGGAAAGTAGGCCGTTCTGGGCAGAAAGGAGACTTGTCAGGGCCTCTCTGACCGGTGACGGCTCCGGCAGGGGGAGGGAGTCGGGATCCCGCCGGGGAAATAGGCTTCCCTCGTCAAAGAGATTCCCATAGAAATCGGAGGCCATGGGAGTCAGCACATTTCCCTCCTCATCCAGAAAGACCCATTCAAGAATGGACGCCTGACTGTCCTTCAAGGTGAGGCGAAGCTGGGAGCCTGCCCCCTCCAGAGAGACCTGCTGCCATGTGAACACATTTTTCAGGGTGATTTCGCCCATAGAGTTCCAAGCCTCCTGAAAGGAGGCCCTGCTTTCCAGCGTGAAGGCTCTGTTATGCCATGGGGCGATATAGTACCAGAGCGTGGAGGGAACATTGCCTTCAAAGGAAAGCTCCACGGCCTGCCCCCGGGTCATTTCATAGGGGGTGGAGGGAGCCTGCCTGTCCCCCAGATCATAAAGGGCAAAGCAGGAATAAACCAATGTAATTGTAAGCATGAGCAAATAATCTGCCGGATTCAGCCGTGCAGGCCTTGACGAGGGGCGGGGAGGCAGGCTTATCCCAGAGCGGCGCTTGCTATGGAAGGGGCGTCTGTCTGGGTCGGGGGCGGTTCTGGCGGCGATACCCGTATCGAAGCCGCTGTGTGCAGCAGAGTCTGCCTTGCCGGAGAAGGATTCGGTTCGTCGGGCTATGGTATGCTGCCCTCCTGCACCCGCCGACGAGACCGGGCGCAGGAGCCGGAAAGCGGTGTAGAGCAGCAGGGCCGTGCAGACAAGCATTCCGCCGGACACGGCCAGCAGGAAGGGGGCTTTTCTGTCATAGTTGGCAGGATCATAGAAAAACAGCACATGAGCCGTATTCAGGAAATGCATCACGGAAAAGCCGCCGTAGCAGAAGTAGGTGAGCTTCTCGGGCCTATAGACATAGGCGAGGAGCAGCAGAAGCAGCCCGGGATACAGATAGCGTTCATGCATGCGCACGGAAAAAGCAAAGACCGTGAGAACCAGCAGCGCCCCTAAAAAGGGATATTTCTCCCGGCTGCGGCTGCGGAGGCTGAAAAAGAGCATCAGGGCCACCGCTCCGGCAATGGCAAAAGCGCCGTAGGTACGGCATGGGATGCCCAGGAGCAGACTGTCCTGGCTTACCCAGTTAAGCCCCAGCAGCCCCCAGAGATTGCAGGCGTTCACGGCGGCATAGGGGTAGGAGGACAGTGTGCTGAAGTACTGTTCCCAAACCTTTTCCAGCCCGAATGGCATGCAGACGATCATTGTCCCCAGAATGACGGTGGTGCCCAGAAAAAGGTGGTGAAAAAGCTTCCTGACGGAAAAGTCCTTCAGGAACACCCAGTCCAGAATGCCTGCCAGCAGGACGGGGGCAAATAGGAGCATCTGGGGCTTTATCAACAGGCCCGTGCAGAAGGCTATGTACGCAGAGGGGAGCCTTCCCTTTACAAGGCACAAGCACATATATGCCACCACAAGGGTGAACAGAGAATCCACCTGCCCCCAGAGGGAGGAGTTGAGCAAAATGGCGGGGTTGAACAGATAGGCCATGGACAAGAAAAAGCCCTGACGGCCGCAGCCCCTCTGACAAGCCTCCCGATAGAGCAGCAGGCCGCAGGCCAGATCGCAGAGGATGGCAGGAAGCCTGAGCAGAAGCAGGTGGGGGACGGAGTAGTATTCGAGGCCAAACAGCCTGCGGATTCCGCCGATCAGCCACAGCACATACATATAGCCCGGAGGATAGTCCGTGAACACGTCAGGAGAATAAAAGGCCCCCGGCCCCAGGGTGAAGATTCTGTCGGCCCATGCGGCGAAGCAGGCCGTGTCCGAGCCGAAGCCTCTGGAAAGAGCAGCCAGCAGCAGCCGCAGGCACAGCGCCATAAAAAGCAGCAGCCACAGAGGCAGGCCGGAGAAGGGAAACGGTCGCAAGGAACCTGCGCCGGATGCCTGCACCGCAACGGATCTGCGCCGGCAGAAGCCGAAAAGCAACATTCCCAATAAAGCAAAAATAACGATAAAGAGCATAATAGCCTCCTCATATCTGATATCAACGAAGGGAACCGCTAAACTACCCAACAAATCACTCAGCAACTACCCCAACTGCCCACCCGGCAAACAAATCACTCAGCAACTACCCCAACTGCCCACCCGGCAAACAGCCATCCAGATCAGGAACGGCCGACCGGACCACCAGGCGACTGACCGGATTATCAAATGATCAACCAAACCACCTAACAGCCGCCTCCAACTACCCGACTACCTAAACCGCCAACTAATAACTCAACAAATAACTGCTCAAACCGCCAAATTTGAACACAAATAAATCACATTTCTAATTATATCAAAAACCTTGATAGAAGAAAAGTAATTGTGTATAATATTTAAATGTGCTACGGCTACTTCGGTAAGGCAAGCTTGAAATAAGCGGCAGGGCAGGCTCACAATAATCAGCAGGATGGATGAAGATGGAAGAGAAGAGTTTTGTGTGCTTTCAGAACGTGAAAAAGATATATAAGGCGGGCGAGGTGGAGATCACGGCTCTCCATGATGTGAATTTTGAGATTGAGAAGGGGGAGTTTGCCGTGATCGTAGGCGCTTCCGGCGCAGGAAAGACCACGATCCTAAATATTCTAGGCGGCATGGATACCCTTACGGAAGGCCATGTCTTTCTGGACGGGCAGGAGATCTCCGCTTACAACAAGAGGCGTCTCACCGAATATAGGCGGTATGACGTGGGCTTTGTATTTCAGTTCTATAATCTGGTGCAGAATCTGACGGCGCTGGAAAATGTGGAGCTGGCGGCGCAGATCTGCAGGGAGCCGCTGGATGCGGCGGAGGTTCTGGGCCAGGTGGGACTGAAGGACAGGGCGGCCAATTTCCCTGCCCAGCTCTCCGGCGGAGAACAGCAGAGAGTGGCCATAGCCAGAGCGCTGGCAAAGAATCCGAAGGTGCTTCTGTGCGACGAGCCCACCGGGGCGCTGGATTATAATACGGGCAAGGCGGTGCTGAAGCTTCTGCAGGCAACCTGCCGGGACATGGGCAAGACGGTGATCGTCATCACTCACAATCAGGCGCTGACGGCCATGGCTGACCGCATTATCACGGTGAAGAGCGGTACGGTGGCAGGCATCGCAAAGAACGAGAAGCCGGTGGACGTGGCGGAAATAGAGTGGTGACGAAATCTATGCATGGCAGAAGATATGTGTATGGCGCAGAGAGACGCATGCATGGTGCGGGAAAATGATATGCATGGCATCAGGGGAGCATACACACAATAGGCCAGATTGATATTGAGAGGAAAAATGAGCGGAATAGGAAAATCCACATTCAGGGAAATCAAATCGAGCTTCGGGCGTTTCATGGCGATCTTTGCGATCATCGCACTGGGCGTGGGATTTTTTGCAGGTCTGAAGGTCACTAAGCAGGGCATGACAGCCACGGTGCAGGATTATCTGGACAGGCATGCCTTTTTCGATTACCGTCTGCTCTCCACTCTGGGCTTTGATCAGGAGGACGTGAAGGCATTCGCCTCTGCCGAAGGGGTGGAGGCGGCGGAAGGCGCCTTGTCCTTCGACATTGTCTACCGCCTGGAGGACGGAAGCCAGGGGGTGGCCAAGACCCACAGCGTCACATCCCGGCTGAACACCCTGAAGCTGATGGCGGGCAGGCTGCCGGAGAACGGCACCGAGTGCGTGGCGGACAGCAATCTGTTCGGGGAGTCGGACATCGGCAGCGTCATCCGCCTGTCGGAGGACAACGAGGCGGAGGATCTGGAGCATTTCGCATACCGGGAGTACACGGTGGTGGGAATTGCCCGCTCCCCGCTCTATATCCAGTACGAGAGGGGAAACACCTCTCTGGGCACGGGTCGGGTGGACGGCTATCTGTACTTTTCCGAGGATGGCTTCGACGTGGATTATTTTACGGAGGTCTACGTCAGGTTCAGGCAGGAAAACGGGCTTTACAGTGAGGGATACAGGAACTTCATCAAGGAGATGGATCCGGTGTGGGAGGAGCTGGCTGCTGCTGCGGGCCGAAGACGGTATGAAGACATCGTGAGCGAAGCGGAGAAGGAGCTTGGAGAGGCAGAGGCTGAATTTCTGGACAAGAAGGCAGAGGGGGAGCAGGAGCTGGCCGATGCCGCAGGGGAGCTGGCCGATGCCGAGAAGGAACTGCAGGAAGGGGAACAGGCGCTGGCGGACGCAAAGCAAGAGCTGGCGGAGGCACAACAGACCCTCTGGGAGAAACGGCAGGAGCTGGCAGACGCATGGAACACTATCACTGACGGTGAGCGGCAGCTGACGGAGGCGGAGCAGACGCTGGCCGAGAAGGAAGCGGAGCTGGAGGAGGGAGACCGGGAGCTGGAAGAGGGATGGGCACAGTGGCATGAGAGCGACCGGGCGCTGGGGGAGGCCAGACAGGAGCTGAGTGCCAGACAGGCCCAGCTGAAGGCAGGAGAGGAGCAGCTTGCGGCGGCCAGAGAGGCCCTTGCTGCCGGCGGGGAGGAGAGCGCCGCACAGATCATGGACAGCCTTCCCCCTATACTGACGCCGGAGCAGCAGGCGGCGGTGGCGGGACTTGCGGCAGGTCTGCCTGCCGTGGCCAAGGGAGAGCTTTCGCTGGAGGCCTATCTGGAGCAGCTTTCGCTGCTGCCGGAGGGAGATCCCCTGTTCGGGGCCCTGAAGCAGGGGCTTGCCGAGGCTGCGGGACAGCTTGCCGCAGGCTTTTCGGAGATAGAGGCAAAGGAGCAGGAGCTTGCCGCAGGTCGGGCTGCCCTTGAGGCGGCGGACAGGGAGCTTGCGCAGGGAGAGCGGGAGCTTGCAGGAGCCAGAGGCCAGCTTCAGGCCGGAGACCGGGAGATCAGCGAGGGCCGGGAAGCACTGGCTCAGGCCAGAGAGGAGCTGGAGAAGAACAGGCAGCAGCTGGCGGATGCCAGAGCGGAGGCCACCGACGGGGAGCGGGCGCTGGCGGAGGGGGAGCAGGAGCTGGCGGATGCCGCTGCCACCGTTGCCGAGAAGGAGACGGAGCTTGCGGACGGGAAAAGAGAATATGAGGACGGGCTGAGGGAGTATGAGGAGGCCCGGGAGGAATTCGAGGAAAAGATCGCAGAGGGGGAGCAGGAGCTGGCGGACGCCAGAAAGGAGATCGAGGACATTCAGGAGCCGGACACCTATGTGCTGGGCAGGGACACCAATGTGGGTTATGTATGCTTCGAGAGCGATTCGAATATAGTGGAGGGCATCGCAAATCTGTTCCCGGCCTTCTTCTTTCTGGTGGCGGCGCTGGTCTGCATCACCACCATGAACCGGATGGTGGAGGAGCAGCGTACCCAGATCGGTGTGCTGAAGGCCCTTGGCTACGGGAACGGCGCCGTCATGAGCAAGTATATGGTCTATTCCGGGCTGGCGGCGGTAGGAGGGTGCGTCTTCGGTTTCCTTCTGGGGACATGGGGCTTCCCCAAGGTCATCTGGATGTGCTACGGGATCATGTATAATGCGGATCCGATCTTCTACGTGTTCAGCTGGAAGCTGGCCGCCATTTCTCTGGCGGTGGCGCTGCTTTGCTCTCTGGGGACCACATGGCTCTCCTGCAGAATGGAGCTGTCTTCTGCGGCGGCCGCCCTGATGCGCCCAAAGGCTCCCAAGGCGGGCAAGAGGGTGCTTCTGGAACGGGTGACTTTTCTGTGGAAGAGGCTTGGCTTTTTAAAGAAGGTCTCCGTCAGGAACATCTTTCGGTATAAGAAGCGCCTGTTCATGATGGTTCTGGGAATCAGCGGCTGTACGGCGCTTCTGGTGACGGGCTTCGGCATCAAGGACTCCATCGCTGACATAGCGGCGAAACAGTTTCAGGAGATTCAGGTCTACGATATCGGCGTGTCCCTGAAGGAGGATGCGGACGAGAGCCTGACAGAAAAGCTGGAAGGGCTTGGAGCTATGGGGCTGGGAGAGTTTCTTTGTGTCATGGAGAAGAACATGGACCTGCTGACGGGGGCGGGCACGAAGTCTCTGTGGCTGGTGACGGGAACCTCTGAAAGCATGCCGTCCTTCTGGAGATTTGAGACCCCTCAGGGAGAGGCGATCCCTTATCCGGGCTTCGGGGAGGCGGTGATCTCGAAGAAGCTGGCGGAGGATTATGACCTGGAGGCGGGGAACAGAATAACCCTCCGGGACGAGGACATGCGTTCGCTTTCCGTCACAGTAGCTGCCGTTTATGAGAACTATATCTATAACTATGTGCATATTTCTGAGGAGACATGGACAGAGCTGACAGGGGGCGGGCCGGAGCGGAGGACGCTGTACCTGAACCTGCAGGAGGGGGCGGATGCCCATGGCCTTGCGGCGGAGCTGATGAAGCTGGAACAGGTCTCCAGCGTGACTGTGAACGCAGATACCATGAATCGTATCAGCAGGATGATGGCCAGCCTTGACATCATCGTGGTGGTCGTGATATTATGTGCAGCAGGGCTTGCCTTCATCGTGCTGTACAATCTGACCAATATCAATATCACAGAAAGAATCCGGGAGATTGCGACGGTGAAGGTGCTGGGCTTCTATAAGAAGGAGACCGCCGCCTACGTGTTCCGGGAAAACGTGCTGCTGACACTGCTGGGGATGGCGCTGGGGCTGGTGCTGGGACATTTCCTGCACAGAGTCATCATGAACGAGATCCGGGTGGATCTGATCGCCTTCGACATATGGGTCAGTCCTTTAAGCTATCTGTACAGCGGTCTGCTGACGCTCGCCTTTGCATGGATCGTGAACAAGGCCATGGGCGGGAAGCTGGAGGGCATCAGTATGACGGAATCTTTAAAGAGCGTGGACTAGAAGAACCCTGCGGCAGGAAGCCGGAGGGAATGTAGGATATAGGTGCCGTGGCGGAATACTGCGGAACGCCATAGCCGGAAAAGGATCAGAAAAGAACCGGGAAAGTAGCCGGAAAAGAATTGGAAAAGAACCGGGAAAGTAGCCGGAAAAGGATCGGAAAGAACCGGCAAAGGACCGGAGAAGAACCGGGAAAGGAAAAGAAAGCGTCAATGATTGACCTTGGAACTTTTATGGGCTCTTCTAATGCAGGAA
>CANOFQ010000113.1 GCA_947565325.1 uncultured bacterium | reverse complement strand
GTATCCAGATCCTGGCAGCAGAGCCTATTTCCGATGGTGCCCATGATATAATTCTGGGGATGGGTGGTAAGCAGGCTCTCCTTGCCGGTGGCGACGTCGATGCCGAGAATCCTCTGGCTGTCCATGAAAGAGACATAGAGTGTGTTTCCGAGCAGAGCGGAGGAATGTATTTCTTCGTTTCCTATGCGGTAGAATTCCTCAGGGCGGTCGGAGGCCACATCCAGAAGAGCGAAGACGGTATGGGATTTTTTATAAAGTTCATGATAAATATCATCATCGCCGATGTATTCCTCCACGGTGAGCCTGCGGCCATAGTCGATTCCCTCCAGCAGGAAGGAGCCGTCTGTACAGCCGGTCAGCTTCCAATTGATCGTGTCACCGAATTCCAGGGGCGAGACCCGGCTGAGGGAATAGGATGACAGATCCAAAAAGACCAGCGCCCTCTCGGAGGAAGAAGTATATTCACCCATTCCCGCTTTTTCGGAGGAAAGTTTTTTGGAAACGGCATAGAGGCCTTGTCCGTCCAGAGCAAGAGCGTCTTCTATGGACACGTCCGAATCAAAGGAAAAAACCTTCTGTCTGCCGGTTCCGTCGGGATTCATGCGGTACAGGGACACCGGCATGGAATTTGCAGAGCTGACAGACCCGAGGCTGTTTTCCCCGTCCGACGAAAAGGATGTGGAATAGCTTCCGTCAGAGTCATACTGACGGCTGAGGATATAAAGCGCCCCCTGATGCAGAAACAGCTTCGAGGTGTGAGCGGGAAACTCTTCATATGGCAGGACGGCGGTACAGTCCCTTGTGTCGTGGCTGCAGCCCGGGGCGGAGCAGAGGCAAACTTCCCTGCAGGAGGCATAGTCGATGTACATCAGACGGTATCCGAGATCTCCGCCCTGCAGCTTATGGGCCTCGGTGCTGATGTAATAATATCCCTCCTCTGTGGCACAGCTGGCATTTCCGTCCTCGGTGCATAGAAATTTCAGCCCTTCCGAGGCCTGTGTCTCGGACTGGTTTTTGGACCGATCCATACTGTTTCCTTTCTGACCACTTTCTTCTTTTGCCGGATCTGCAGACCCAGCGGCCGCCTCTTTCCCGGCCGGCTGACCGTCGGAAGCAGCGGAAGAGCGGAAAGCATCCGCCTGATCTGCGCAGGCCGTTCCGAGAAGGAGAAGGGACAGGGCGACGGCGGTTCCGGTAAGCTTAAAAAATGTCTGTTTCATAAAAAAAGACCTCCTTGTTTTTTACAAGAAGATCATAAAGGATAATTGTCAAAAAACGGTCAAACAAGAAGGGGCACAATCTTAAGTTTTCTTTATAATGCGGCAGCATGCTCTATAAGGATACGTCGAAGCTGATCTCTACCATGGCTCCGCCCAGAGGCGAATTGGAGAGACACAGCTTTCCTCCGTGTCTGTGGCACAGGATCCGGCTTACTGCGATTCCGATGCCCATATGGTTTTCCTGCGCCGGGGAGAGGACGGGAGATAAAAGGATCTTTTCGTCCTTTTGCAGTATGCTTTTTGGAAAACCGCTGCCGTCATCCCGGACGGTTATGGAGAGGACACAGTCTTCCAGTGCAAAGGTAAGGAAAATATCGTCTCGGGAAAACCGCATGGCGTTTCCGATGATATTTTCAAGAATACGGTATATAAGAGCGGAATCGACCCCTATGGGGATGTCGGGCAGTGTGGGAAAGGCTTTGGAACAAGTCTCCTTATGATCCGAATGTCCGCTGAGGACATGGGATCCCGGCCCGCTGCAGGAGACGTGCAGGGTTCTTTGGTTCTGCCGTGCCATCAGGACAAAGTCCTCCGTCAGCTCTGCAGACAGCCGCATTGCAGATACTTCCTGTTTCTTGGCTGTGATATCCTCCAGCTGGTTCAGCGTGTGCAGAGACTGGGCATAGTCTTCCATGCGTTTTGCGGCAAGGCCGATACTGTGGGCGATGTGCAGTGCGCTCTCCCCGGACAGAGTCCTATTCTGGGCCTTGTTTTCCAGATGCTCCGCATACCCCTGAATGATCGCAATGGGATTGCGCAGGTCGTGAGACAGGGATGCCTGCAGCATTTTCCTCTCCTCCAGCATGGTCCACATTTTTTTGGTGTTGGCACAGAGGGCCTCCTGCATCTGTATGAAGGAACGGCACAGACCGCCCATCTCGTCCCCGCAGTCGTATTCCGGCCGAAAATCCAGATTCTGCGCCGCAATCTGAACCGTCGCCTCAGAGAGCAGCTGCAGAGGGAGCTTCAGCTTGCGCCGGTAGAAATAGAAGCTGCACAGAATGACCCCGGCGAGGGACAGAACAGCCGGCGCCGCCACCATGGTGATGCCGCATACCGTGTAAGCAAGCTTGCGCTTTGGCGTGAGGCGCTGGTAGCTGGGCTCTATTTTTTCGATAGAATATCTGGGGACTGGACTGGCTGGCGCTTCCGGAGACGGGGGATCCGCGACTATCTGGGGCAATTGGACGGGAATGTCATCCAGCCGCAGAAGATAGCTTTCTGTGGATTCCGTGCCGTCCTCATAGGTTTTCTGTATGGAGAGATACACGGAATCCGAATCCGGCAGAAGATAATGCCGGAAGGCAGCGCAGCCTGAGAGGATCAGGCCGGAAAGCAGGGCTATGGTACAGAAGCTGATGAGAACCGTGAGCATGAAAAAGGTCCGCAGCGGAAGGCTGCGCCATTTTCTTTTCAGATTGTCCATTTGTAGCCCACCCCCCAGACCGTTTCTATGAATTCTTTTCCGCAGATATCCTTAAGCTTGGTGCGTATTTTGCGGATATGTTCTTTGATGACATCTGAGTTTCCGTCTGCGTCATAGCCCCATACCTGCGAATAGATGCGTTCCCTGTCGAAAACCTGTCCTGCATTGGTGAGAAGGAATTCGATGAGGTCAAATTCCCGTCTGGAGAAGGGAATCTCCGTGGATATTCCTTCTTCCATATCCTTGTAAAATACCCTCCGCTCAGACAGATTCACCAGCAGCTTCCCGGAGGTGAGGATGGCGGCATTTTTGACGCGCCGCTGGTCCCTGCGCAGATGGGCGGCCACTCTGGCGGAAAGCTCCTTCAGGCTGAAGGGCTTTGTGATGTAATCGTCCCCGCCGTAGCCAAGCCCGATGACCTTGTCCTGCTCCGTTGTCCTTGCCGTGAGGAACAGGATGGGGCAGGACACATGCTCCCGGATCTGTCTGCAGAAGGTCAGTCCGTCCGTGTCCGGCATGTTGATGTCCAGCAGTATCAGATCCGGACACCGGGCAAGCTGCATCAGGGCCTGAGACGCACTGTTGGCCGTCAGAGTCTGATAACCGCAGTCCTGCAGGTGATCTGACAACAGATCTGTAATCATGGTTTCGTCATCAATGATAAGAATGCGGTACATGGTCATTCCCGGCTCCTTTCTGTCTACCCTTCCTGATATTATCTGCAATACTGAAAAATGTCAACATACAGTTATGGACAGCGGCAAGACAGACCGAAACGGCGGGAGGAAGATATCTGACTGCACAAGGAAGAAATTTAATTGCACAAATAGGATAGAAATATGAGCGTGACTGTGGTATTCTATTAGAGATACAGATCGAACCCTGCGGATCGGAGGAACAGAATGAAAAAGTATTTTCTGCCGTTTATCATGCTGACAATATTTGAAACCGTTGCAGTAGCGCTATGGCTGACACAAGACAATATATTCTATTTATTTAACTTCAGCTATATTGGGATATCCCTTTCTCTAGGGATGCTCCTTTATGTCAGAAAATATAAATATGCCCGCAGAGTTGCACAGTTTTTGGTCGGGCTATATATGCTGGTTTATCTGGGACTCATCTGCGGTGAAAATATGCAGATAGAGGGGTTCTGGTATTATCTTTTCACGGGTGTGTTTGAGGCCGCAACGATTCATTATGCGGTGGCAAAAATTTTCGGGCCGCTGCTTTTTGGGAGAGGCTGGTGCGGATACGCCTGCTGGACAGCTATGGTGCTTGATTTTCTCCCGTATAAGGTACCTGAAACACCAAGAAAAAAGATAGGGTGGATAAGATATCTTACATTTGCGATTTCTCTTATATTTGTTTCGGCGCTGTTCCTTGCCCATGTGGGCAATATTGAGAAAATTATGTTTTGGGCCTTTATCATAGGAAATGCCATATACTATGCCGTCGGGATAATATTGGCCTTTGCCTTTAAGGACAATCGTGCGTTTTGCAAATACATATGTCCCGTCACGGTATTTCTGAAGCCGATGAGCTATTTTTCGCTGCTTCGGATTGAATGTGACAAAAGCAAATGTGTATCTTGTGGAAAATGCAGAAAGGTGTGTCCTATGGAAGTAGATGTTACGGATAATTCCCGAAAACGAAAGAACGGCACGGAATGTATTCTCTGCTTTGAGTGTGTGAAAAGCTGCCCCAAGGGCGCATTATAGCTTCTGTGTGCTGCTTCTATGTTTAAAATGCTGTACCTAAACGGACTATCATTTTGTGAAGGGAGAGATGCCTGATGCGAAAATGGATCAGGGGATTTTGCATCGCATGTCTGCTGCTGTCAGTCGTTTTGCTGGGCACGGCATGCGGCGGGAGGGTTGCGGCCATGAAGCTGGCGAAGGCGGAGGGAAATCTGCTTATCCGCAACGGAAAGGAAAAGGAACTGGATGCTGCGGCAGGCATGAAGCTTTACAGCGGTTATCGGATGGATACGGATCGAGACAGCTATGCATGGATTGATCTGGACGCCGAAAAGCTCGCCAAAATGGATCAGAACAGCGCCATCGAGATCCGCAGGGAGGGGAAGGAGCTGGAGATCCGGCTGAATTCAGGAAACCTATTTTTCAGCATCGATAAGCCTCTGGAAGAAGATGAAGAAATGAATATCCGTACTTCGACAATGGCAGTTGGCATCCGGGGCACCTGCGGATGGATAGAGGTGCGGGATTCAAGCCGTATGCAGGTTTATATTCTGGAGGGAAGGGTGGAGTGCAGCATTGAGAATGAGGAATCAGGAGAAGAGGAGAGGGCATTTGTCTCTGCCGGAGAGACTGCCGTGCTGAATCTGTCCGAGAACCAGATGACGATCACGGTGAATGCATTTGACAAGTCGCAGATACCGGATTTTGTCATGGAAGAGGAGCCGCCGCTTCCTATGCCTTCCTTCGTGGCATGGCGGGACGCAGGGCTGGAAGATCACGTGATGGAATGGGGGGATGCAGGTCTTGAGAAGGGAGTGCGTCGGCGCACAATGATCGAGGAGGGGGATATCATGCTCAGCGATGTGTGGGAGATCACGGATTTCGGCAATACTTTGATTGATCAGGGAATCGAGGATATTTCCGCTCTGGGAGAGCTTACCAACATCAGGTTTCTTTACCTGAACCGAAATCAGATCAGCGATATTTCCGCTTTGGGAAATCTGACAAATATGGAAAATCTGATTTTGGATGAGAACCGGATCAGTGATATTTCTCCACTGAAGAACATGAGGCATCTCTACCAGCTGATGCTGGCGGACAACCAGATAGAAGATATATCTGGCTTGGAAGACATGACGAAGCTGACCAGGCTCGGCCTTGAGAAAAACCGTATTCAGAATATCTCGGCGCTTGGAAATCTGCAGAAGCTTACTTTTCTGAACCTCGAGGATAATCAGATCAATGACATCTCTGCGCTTGCAGAGCTGACACAGCTGGACTGTCTTCGTCTGAAAAATAATCGGATCCGGGATATTTCCGTTCTGAGCATGCTGAACCAGCTTCACACCTTGACGCTGAAGGGGAACGAGGTCACGGATTATGGGGAGTTCGGGCATTTGCTGGTTGACTGACAAACCGGGACTGGGCCGCTGCTTCTCAGGCGGCGGTACGGACAACAGGCGAAGCGTTTGTGAGCAGTCTGCGCCAGTAAACCGGAAGTGCGGAAAAGAATCAGAACATGAAGGAAGAAGCCTCGGAAAGGATAGGGCAGCAGAAGATGGACGAAAATAGCAACAGCAAAAAGAAGCAGGACAATAGACGGCTGATGGCTTTTTTTAAAAAGGAAACAGTGCTCTGTATCGCTGCCGTTCTGGCAGCTGCTTCCATGTTTTTTGTGCCGCCGGACAGGGCATATCTGGAATATCCGGATTTTCGGGTACTGGCGCTGCTGTTCAGCCTTATGCTGGTGGTGGCCGGGCTTCAGAGCATCGGTCTTTTCCGGTATCTGGGCTTTCGCCTTCTGGGCGGCATGAGAAGTACAAGACAATTGAGTCTGCTGCTGGTGGCTCTGTGTTTTTTTACCAGTATGCTTATCACCAATGATGTAGCGCTGATCACCTTTGTGCCATTTGCGGTGATGGTGCTGCAGCTGGCAGGGCAGGAGAGAATCATGATTCCGGTGGTGGTGCTGCAGACCGTGGCGGCCAATCTGGGCAGCATGCTTACCCCCATCGGCAATCCTCAGAATCTGTATTTGTATTCTGCCTTTGAACTGTCCATGGGCAGTTTTCTGTGGTGCATGTTTCCCCTTGCCCTGCTGTCCATGCTCTTATTGGGAGCAGCAGTGTTTGTGCAGGGCAGTGCGCCGCTGTCCGTGGGGGCCATGGAGGAGATGAAGGCTCCCCGGAGAGGGAAGCTGTCCGCATATATAGGACTGTTTCTCGTCTGCCTGACCTGCGTCCTGCGTCTCCTGCCATGGCAGGCCATGCTGGCAGTTCTGATTGTGGCCGTGCTGTGTATAGACAGAAAGCTGTTCCGTTCGGTGGATTACTTTCTGCTGCTCACGTTCTTGTGCTTTTTTCTGTTTATCGGGAATATGCAGCGGATCCCGGCAGTGTCCTCTCTGCTGCAGGAATGGATCCGGGGCCGGGAGCTGCCAATGGGAGCTGCCCTCAGTCAGGTCATCAGCAATGTTCCGGCTGCGATTCTGCTTTCCGGTTTTACAGAAAATGTCCGTCCTCTTTTGTATGGGGTGAACATAGGAGGGCTGGGCACGCTGATTGCCTCTCTGGCCAGCGTGATTTCCTACCGCTGTTACGGAAATCATGAGGGAGCAAAAAAGGGAGCTTACCTGAAGGCTTTTACATTGTACAATGTGGCTTTTCTGGTGATTCTGTACGGTGCAGCCGTGCTGGCGCTCAGATATTGAGTATGATGAGCCTTGTCAGATAAAACGATTGAAGTCCTCCCTGACTATGCTGTGGGGAGGAACATGCGCAGAAGGGAGAATGAGATGCTTGATGAGAAAGGCTTTGATTTATGGGCGGACGGGTATGATGAAAGCGTCGGCTTGTCAGATGAGGACGGAACCTACCCGTTTGCGGGGTATAAGCAGATCCTGAACGAAATTTACAATAGGGTGCTGACCGGCAAATGTAATGCCGTGCTGGATATTGGTTTCGGCACCGGTACGCTTACCCAAAGGCTGTATGAGCAGGGATGTGATATCTGGGGTCAAGATTTTTCGGCCAAAATGATCCGGCTGGCAAAGGCAAAGATGCCCGGGGCGCACTTCTGTCAGGGCGATTTTTCAGAAGGACTGGCGGAGGAATTGTGCCATAATAGATACGATGCGATTGTAGCCACTTATTCTCTGCATCATCTGTCAGATGAGCAAAAGGTCAGGCTCATAGAGAATTTGCTGCCTTTATTGCGGGATGGGGGATGGCTCTATATCGGGGACGTGGCCTTCGGGACACGTACAGAGCTGGATGAGTGCAAAGCATCGGTGGGTGATGAATGGGACGATGAGGAAATTTACTTTGTGGCGGAGGAGTTTCAAAAATTCTTTCCAGAGATGAAATATGAGAAGCTTTCATTTTGCGCCGGACTGCTGTCATTCAGAAAATGACCGCCGGTAGCTGGATGGCTCATACCGACCGCAGAATTGCACACCGGTACAGTGTCTTTCAATGAACTGCACTTAAAGAACGCCGTATTTATCAGCATTTTAGGCGAAAATACGGCGTAGTTAATCAGCGAACGATATACTGGCACACTATCGAAACAGCAGGGGAGAGCCGCCGTCAAATCCGTCATTGATATCCTGCAGGCTGTCCTTCAGCTTTTCATTGGTAGCGCAGGAGGCCTCGCTCTGGAGATCCATGTACAAAATGAACACATCCTCCATGCTCATGCCCTTTTCTGCGGCGATTTCCTCCATCACCGGCTTCAGCTTTTCCAGCTGGACGGAGACGGGCACCTTCTGCGGGTCGATTTCACCCAGCACGTTTTCCGCATATCCGTTGATGCGTTCCAGCAGTTTTCTCTGATCTTCTGTCATCATGTTCACCTCTTATTAAAAATTTTTCATACATGCTGTAGTTTTCCCGTTACTTTTTTCTGTTATAGTTTATCACTAGATGCTTGTTAAGTACAGATATTTTTGATAGAATGTATTTATTGAAAATTGGGAAAAAGAAAGAGGAAAAGACATGGCAGATATCAGACCATTTTGCGCTTATCGCCCGGTGAAGGGCATGGAGGACAGGATTGCGGCTCTGCCCTATGATGTTTACAGCCGGGAGGAGGCCACCAAGGTAGTGGAAGGGAATCCGGATTCCTTTCTGGCAATAGACAGGGCAGAGACGGGCTTCGGCCCGCAGGTGGACACCTATGCGGAGGAGGTCTACCAGAGGGCGGCGAGGCTGCTGCGGGAACAGATTTCAGGCGGGAGATTCCTGAAGGAGGACAAGCCGTGCTATTATCTCTATGAGCTTACCATGAACGGCAGGAGCCAGACGGGAATCGTGGCCTGCGCCTCCATAGATGATTATTGCAATAATATAATTAAGAGACACGAGAACACCCGTGCCGACAAGGAACAGGACAGGATACGCCATGTTGATGTGTGCAATATGCAGACGGGGCCTATTTTTCTGGCATATCGGTCCAGCGGGACGATGCGGGACATGGTGCAGGCGGCCAAGGGGGAGGCTCCTGTCTATGATTTTGTTTCAGAGGACGGGATCGGCCATAGGGTATGGGTCATCGCAGAGACCGAAAGGATCGAAGGCATCAGAAAGCAGTTCAGGGAGCAGAATGCAATTTACATCGCAGACGGGCATCACCGCTGTGCCTCCGCTGTAAAGGTGGGGCAGATGAGGCGGGAGAGTCATCCTAGCTATACCGGTCAGGAGGAATTCAATTATTTTCTGTCTGTGCTGTTTCCCGACGAAGAGCTGTATATCATGGATTACAACAGAGTGGTTCGGGATCTGAACGGATATACGCCGGAAGCGTTTCTTAATAGGATATCCGAAGACTTTCAGGTAGAGAGAGCGTCGCAGACGCCTTTCCGCCCGGAGAAAAAGGGAGACTTCGGCATGTATCTGGAGGGAAGCTGGTATCGGCTGAGGGCAAAAGACCATATACGGTCGGCGGATGCCGTGGAAGGGCTGGACGTGTCGATCCTTCAGAATCATCTTCTGGGGCCCGTTCTGGGAATCAGGGATCCCAAGACAGACAAGAGAATCGACTTTGTGGGCGGAATCCGGGGGCTAGAGGAGCTTGAGAGAAGAGTGGATATGGAAGAGGAAATGTCCATGGAAGAGGAAATGTCCATGGAAGAGGAAGTGTCTACGGGAAAAGGGATATCTGGGGACAGGCGGGTAGCCTTCTCCTTATATCCTACATCCATCGGGGAGCTGTTCGCCGTGGCGGATTCCGGCAGGCTGATGCCGCCGAAGTCCACATGGTTCGAGCCGAAGCTGCGCAGCGGTCTGTTCCTCCATGATCTTGGCTGATATGAATCTGGGATAGGCAGTCATTGCATGGCGACTCTGCAGAGAGAAGACAAATTGAGACATGCAGTTATTGCAAAGTGAGTCCATAGAGATAAGACAAATAATTATAAAGGGCAATACGTATGTCCATAAGAAATTATGTAAATACCCATAAGAAGTATTGAGTTCATAAGAAGCATTGTAAGTATTCATGAGAAACAGTACGGGAACGACATGAGACAAGGAGCGAAAACTATGACA
>CANOFQ010000112.1 GCA_947565325.1 uncultured bacterium | reverse complement strand
GTTCTCAGAGGGAATAAAGGTGCTCTCAGAGGGAACAAGGCTGTTCTCAGAGGGAATAAAGCTGTTCTCAGAAGGAATAAAGATGCTCTCAGAAGGAACAAAGCCGTTTTCAGAAAGAATAAATCCATTTTCAGAAAGGACGAAGCCTTTATATGAATCGGTATACGAACAAGAAAAATCTGGCTGTGGTCTACGCCATACTGGCGGCGGCCCTATATGCGGTGAACATCCCTCTGTCCAAGCTCCTGATGCACCATGCAGGCGCTACCATGATGGCCGCCTTCCTATATCTTGGGGCGGGAGCAGGCCTCACCCTTTACGGAGGGATCGAGAAATGCACCGGGAGAGGGAAAAAGCAGGAGCCCCTGACGAAAAAGGAGCTGCCCTACACCATTGCCATGGTCCTGCTGGACATTGTCGCTCCCATCCTATTGATGTTCGGCATCGCAAGAACCAATTCAGCCAATGCCTCCCTGCTGAATAATTTCGAGATCGTTGCCACCTCCCTCATCGCATTTGCCATCTTCAGGGAAACCATCTCAAAGCGGCTTCTGGCGGCCATACTCTTGGTCACCGCCGCCAGCGCCATCCTAAGCTTCGAGGGCGCAGGGGCCTTCACCTTCAACGCCGGCTCCCTTCTGGTGCTGGGCGCCTGCCTCTGCTGGGGCTTCGAGAATAACTGCACGAAAAAGATCAGCAACAAAAATTCTACGGAGATCGTGGTCATAAAGGGGTGGTTCTCCGGTCTGGGAAGCCTTGTGGTGGCCTTTCTTGTAGGCGAGAGCCTGCCGGAGCCAAAGTGGATTCTGGCCATCCTGCTGCTGGGCTTCGTGGCTTACGGCCTGAGCATCAAGCTCTACATCATGGCTCAGAAGGATCTTGGGGCCGCCAAGACCAGCGCCTTCTACTCCATCGCTCCCTTTCTGGGCGTGGCCTTCGGCATGGTTCTGCTGCGGGAGCGGCCCGGCGTGCAGTTCTATCTTGCGCTGGCCATCATGGCGGTTTCCACGGCTGTGATGATCAAGGACACGGTAATGCAGGAAAAACAGCCTTAAAGCAAAACTGCGGATTTACTTCCCTTTTTCCCTGAACTCCATCTGATAGGCCCTGTATTCCCCGGTCTCCACCGGCAGCGGAAGACCCGCCTCCATCAGCGCCGCACCGGAATAACACTTTCCGTCTTCCATATTTTCGTACAGGGCATCCCTCTTCAGGCCCTTCAGCTTTACATAATTCACTGTCATATTTCCGTGAATCTCCAGCATCACCGCGCTCACCAGAGCCTGCCCGGCGTCCTCCGACACCAGCTCCCATGCGCCGTATGCGTCCTGAAAAGGATCTGAGAGGCGGTAATAATCACCTCCCTGAATCAGCTCCGCATATTTTCTGTACCGTCCGTTCAGCCTTTTGATCTGCGCCCTTTCCCTCTCGTCCAGCTTTCCCGGATCCAGCTCGTAGCCGAAGGTGCCCGCCATGGCCACCACCCCTCTTGTCTCCAGGCTGAGGATGCGTCCGGTCTGGTGGTTGGGCACCGCCGACACATGGGAGCCCACCGCTGAGACAGGATAGAAGAAGGAGGTGCCATACTGGATGCGCACCCTGTCCGCCGCATCAGTATTGTCGCTGCACCAGATCTGGGGAGTGTAGTACAGCATTCCTGCATCGAACCTTCCGCCGCCGCCGCTGCAGCCCTCTATCAGAAGGGCCGGATACCTCGCAGTCAGTTTCTCTAAAAAATCATACACCCCCAGCACATACTCATAGGCCACTTTGCCCGGAACGGTCTCTGCGGAATAAACGTCCGTGATGCTCCGGTTCATGTCCCATTTCACGTATTCCACGTTTCCCTGATCCAGAACCCTGCAGATCCTCTCGAAAATGTGGTTCCGCACCTCCTCTCTGGAGAAGTCCAGCACCAGCTGGTTTCTGCTCAGCACGGGCTTCCTTCCCGGCACCTGCAGCGCCCAGTCGGGGTGCGCCCTATAGAGGTCGCTGTCCTCGGAAACCATCTCCGGCTCGATCCATATGCCGAAGCTGACCCCCAGAGAGTTCACGCTTTCAATGAGCTTCCCCAGCGTACAGCCCAGCTTTTCCTCGTTTACCTGCCAGTCCCCCAAGCCGCTGTTGTCGTCGTCCCTCTTTCCGAACCACCCGTCGTCCATGACCACCATGTCGATTCCAAGCTCCGCCGCCTCCTTGGCAAGTCCGCAGATGGTCTCTCCGGTAAAGTCAAAATAGGACGCTTCCCAGCTGTTGAGCAGCACCGGCCTCACCTGACGGCTGTACCTTCCCCTGCAGATATGGTTCCGGACACAGCGGTGGAACCTATGGGACAGCTCCCCGAAGCCCTGATCCGAAAAGCACAGAACCGTCTCCGGCACCACAAGGCTCGCCCCCGGCTCCAGCGGGTAGTGAAGGAAATCCCTCTCCAGCCCCATCCATATCCTCGTCTGGCCGAACTGGTCCTTCTGAACCTCGCAGCCGAAGCTGCCGCTGTATACGAACATCATGCCGTAGCAGCTTCCCCACTCCTCCCCGGTGTTTTTCTCCGCCAGAATCACCGCAGGGTTGTGCTGGTGGCTGGAGGTTCCTCTGCTGCTTCCCACGGACGTACTTCCGTAGCCGATCTCCCTGCGCTGCAGGCTCCGCTCCATGGCATGCCTTCCGTAAAAGCTGATCAGGTCATACTCCCCCGTGACAAAATCCAGACAGGCGGAGGCCGCCCTTTCCACCACAGCCTCCTCCTTCCCGCCGTTATGGATCACGGCGCTTCTGGTAATAATGTCCTCCTTTTCCAAGACTCCGTACAGAAGGCGTACCTGCATCCCGCTGACCGGGTCCTCCAGAAGGATCTCCAGCGTGTCCGCCTCCTCTTCCTCGGCATATACCGCCGGCAGTCCCTTTAATCCGTATTTGCCCTTTTTGATCTCATGTCCCTTGTAGCGCAGGTCGCAGCACAGAGAACCGTCTCCGTTCCGGACGGCGAGGGCGGCGCTGCGGAAATCTCCCATGCCCGCCAAGGGATACTCCTGGGGCAGCACATCCAGCGAATAGGTCCTGTCTCCCTCTGCGTCGTAGGGGATTCCCGAGAATCCCCTGTCGCAATAGGTCAGAAGATAGTCCATATTTCCGGTTACGCTCCGTCCATAATACAGATGAAGAAGGAACCCGAAGCCGTCCACCTTCATCTGATAGGTGGTATTTTCTGTCTGAATGGTAAAAATGTGATTCTCCTGCTGAAATTCGATTGCCATTTTATCTACCGCCTTTTCTTTTCGCTTTTGGAGATGTGTCTTTTCTCCCCGGGAGCTTTCAGCAAAACGCCATCTGTGCCGCAGCGCACCGCCGCCTTCCGAAAACCTCGTATATTACTTTACCGCTCCGTTGGTCACGCCGTTCAGGATCTGCTTCTGGCAGATTCCATAGAAGATCAGTATGGGAATCAGCGACAGCAGATAGGACGCAAACGCCAGATTGTAATTGGTTCCGAACTGGGACTGGAAATTCAGCTGGGCCAGAGGCAGCGTGTTCTCTCCGGAGCCCGCCATGATGATCAGGGGCGTCATCACGTCGTTCCACACCGCCAGCGCAGTGATCACCGCAACCGTGGCATGCATGGGACGCATGATGGGGAAAATAACGCTCCAGTAGGTCCGCCATGTGGAGGCGCCGTCCACCCTTGCCGCCTCCTCCAGTGCGATGGGGATGTTCACCAGATATCCGGAGTACAGCATCACGTTCATGGGCATATAGAATACCACGTACAGAAGGATCACGCCCACCCAGTTGGCCAGATGAAGCTCCGCTGTCTGCTTCGCCAGAGGCATCATCAGGATGGCGAAGGGGACGAACATACCGCTGACGATAAACAAGTAGACAAATCCGTAAAACTTGTTGTGGGCCTTGTTCCTTCCCAGCGCATATCCCATCAGGGAATGGACCGCCACCGCCAGCACGATGGTCACCACGGAGATCAGAAGGCTGTTGCCAAGGGAATGCCAGAAATCCGTGACCCTCATGGCCTCCCTGAAATTGTCCAGACTCCATGTCTTGGGCAGGGACAGAATGCCGCTGATGCTGTTTGTCATCTCAGAGGGCTGCTTGAATGCGATCACCACGGTCATGTACAGCGGGAATATGATAGTGGAAAGCCCCAGAACCAGCAGGATCATGACAGTCTTATTGGATTTACCGATAGATGACGTATGTTTCATAGCTGCTCCTCCTTTGAACCCGAAAACTTCATCTGGGCGACGGAAATGATCACGATCACGATGAAGAACACCACTGCGTTGGCACTCTGGAATCCGAACTGTCCGCCCGACATGCCGTTGTTATAGATCAGATAGGAGATGGACTCCGTGCTCTGTGCCGGGCCTCCCTTGGTCAGGGCCATGATCTGGTCGAACACCATGAGGAAGTTCTTCACGCAGAGCACCATGTTAATGGAAAAGAACGGGATGATCAGCGGGAAGGTCAGGTGGCGGAACTGCTTCCAGCCGGTGGCGCCGTCCAGCCCCCCCGCTTCGTACACATCCTCCGGCACGGTCTGCAGGCCCGAGATATAGATGATGGTGTTCATGGCGATGGCCTGCCATGCGCAGACGATCATCACCCCGATCCACGCCTTTCCGGGACTGGAGAGAATGCTGGTGCTCAGGGACTTGATCCCTGCCATGTCCGCCAGAGCCGGAACGATGTAAGTGAAGAAGTAATTGAAAATGTAGCCTACCACCAGTGACCCCAGTATGTTCGGCAGGAAATATGCCCCCCGGAAAAAGCCCTTGGCGCGGATCTTGCTGTTCAGGCCCAGCGCCAGCAGCAGACTGATCACGTTCACCACGACGGTGGTCACCACGGCCAGCTTGATGGTAAACCAATAGGACTTGCCTACCCGGGCATCCGTGAACAGATCCAAATAGTTGCGGAATCCTACCCAGTCGTATTTTCCGAAGCCCCTGAAGTTCGTGAAGCTGTAAACCACGCCCCTGATCAGGGGAATGGTGTTGAAGCAGACGAACAGAGCCAGAATGGGTATCGTAATCAATAAAAATGTCCTTTTTCTGTCATTTTTCATTCTATTTTTCCCTTCCATCCGTTTTTCTTGATTCTGTTTTCCTGATTCTGTTTTCCTGATTCCGTTTTCGGTTCAGGTCCCGGGCCCATGCCCTTCCGGATACCTCAGGCCCGCCGGCAGGTCAGTGACTTGCCTCGTAGTCCTGCACCATGCGGATGATGTCCCTGTTGTACCGCTGCCAGTTGGTATCGAAGATATTCAGGAACTTATCCACGTCCTTTTCGATGAGAAAGGTCTGGAGCAGCGCATCCACCGACATTTCCGACGGATAATAGTGATCCTGATAGTCCGTCATGTTGCCCTCCTGAATAAAGGAAAGCATTCCGTCCAGCATGGAGGCCAGCCTGAAATCCCCCTTCTTGCAGGGCACCGCATTCTGGGCGTCGATGTATTTCTGCAGGTTCTCATCGTCCATCAGAAAATCCAGCACCTCATAGGCCGCCTCCTTGTTGGGGCAGTCTGCCATGACACAGAAGCCCAGGTCGATTCCCGAGTTCAGCGTCCTGTCCTCCCTTGCGCTGCCCGCCGGCATGACGAAGGAATCAATGTTCATCTCCGGGTTCACGGACAGAATCTGGGGCGTGGCATAGCTGCCGATGGGATACATTGCCGCCTCTCCCCTGGCAAAGGCCGTGCAGGCGTCATTATAGCTGTAGGCGAAGGGATCCTCCGGCCCGTAGGGCAGCAGCTGCAGGTACTTCTCCGCCAGCTCCCGGTACTCCTTGGCAAAGGTGGTCTCCCCTCTGTTCACCTGCTTGGAGGTGTCTGCGGGAGCCAGCTCCACCGCCATGGCATTCCACGGCGCCAGACAGGTCCATGTGTCCTTGAAGCCGAAATAGAAGGGGCGGATTCCCGCCGACTGGATCTCCTGACACAGCCCCGTCAGCTCCTCCCATGTCTCGGGGATCTCCCATCCGTGCTCCTTGAACATATCTCTGTTGTACAGCACCCCCGCTGCGTTGGCCACATAGGGCACGATGTAGGTTCCCTCCGTGGGGATCAGCTCCAGCGCCTCCGCTATGTCCAGATACCCCTGATTGACCTCCTGCAGTCCCTTGTAATCCGTGATATCCGCAAGGATCTGTGCATCCACAAAATAAGAATAGTTGATGTCTCCTCCGATTCCTATGATATCAGGATAGTCCTCTCTGATGAACCTGGTCTTCAGAATCGTCATTGCGTCATTGGGCGAGCTGATTGTCAGATGGATGTCGTCATGAGTGGCGTTGAACGCCTCCTCCACCGTCTCAAAGTAGTTCGCCGCCTCAGGCTTGTACTGGACGATCTCAATCTCGATCTTCCCATCCTCCCCGGAACTTCCGCACCCGGATAACGCCAGCGCCGCCATACCGCACAATGACAGCCCAAGGTATTTCATTCCCTTTCCTTTCATGGCATCTTCTCCTCACTTTTGATCCGCAGCTTCCGCAAACTGTTTTCTGCCCGGAACGGAATCTGCTGTTTTTAGTTCCATCATGGTATATATTGCATTCTGCGCCATGATGATCTCTTGCACATTTTACGTTTTCCAGCTGGTTTTTATGTGCTTTTCATGGTGAAAATATCATAACATACCATTATGCCATCAGAACATAGCAGTATTTTGGCATTTTTATATCATTATGCCGCTTTTGGCTGTTTTATTTGAACTCAGGCGGCATTTTGGTATATAATGGAAAAAAACACCCATGTCCCCTTCACCGGAGGTGCTTTATGAGCGATGTGATCTTCTCCGTCTTCCCCATGGAAAACTTCATCGACCTGGGCCTGTACCAGTTCGGCTGGGAGCAGTGCGACCCCTCCCATTCCTTCGGCCCCGCCGCAAGGAATCATTACCTCTTCCATTACTGCCTGTCCGGCACGGGCGTCCTTTACGCCCATAACGCAAAGGGTGAATCCATCCCCTATCAGGTAAAGAGCGGTCAGGGCTTTCTGCTGTTTCCCGGCCAGATATGCACTTATATCGCAGACCATGAGCTGCCGTGGGAATATGCGTGGATCGAATTCGACGGACTCCGGGCCAAGGAGACTGTCGAGCTGACGGGCCTAAGCCTGAACCAGCCCATCTACAAGGCCCGGTACAAAGACATTGCCGAAGAAATGAAATCTGAACTGCTGTACATCGTCAACCACAAGGACAAGTCCCCCTTTCACCTGATCGGACATCTCTATCTCTTTCTGGACAGCTTTGTCCGCTCCGCCTCCTCCGTGCCCATAGGGAAGGAGGACAGTGTCCGTGATTTTTATATCAAAGAAGCCATCTCGTTTATAGAACAGAATTTCCAGAACGATATCTCCGTGGAGGACATTGCCGCCGCCTGCGGCCTGAACCGCAGCTATTTCGGAAAAATCTTCCGGGAAAGCATCGGCAAGACCCCCCAGGAGTTCCTGATCTCCTACCGCATGACCAAGGCCACGGAGCTGCTGAAGCTGACGGAACTGTCCGTGGCAGACATCGGAAACGTGGTGGGCTATCCCAACCAGCTCCACTTTTCCAGAGCCTTCAAAAACGTCTATCAGGTCTCGCCCAGACAGTGGCGCTACCAGCACGGCGGCGGGAAGAAGGCGAGGTAAAGGCAGAACAGGCTCCTGTTTCAGATGGTTCAGACGCAGGTCTTCAGATAGCGGAACCCATAGGGCGGCAGGCTTACCTCAGCCGGCTCTGCCTCTTTTCCGGAAATCAGGTCCACATACCTGCCTCCTTCCTCCTGCAGCCTCACCTTCACATCCCTTTCACTGAAATTGAACAGCCCGATGATCTTCTCCCCCTCAAAATAGCGGCCCATGCCCAACACGGAGCCCTCCCCGGTGTCAAAGGTCCATGCGTCCGCATTGGACACGAAGGCCTTCTCCCGCTTCCGTATCCTCTCCAGCTCATTCAGGCTCCCAAACAGCCTTCCCTCCACGGTAGCCGGATCCTTGATGTTCTCCGCAAGCCTCCAGTTCATGGCCCCCCGGTGGACATATCTGGAATCCGCCGCCTTGGCCGGGTTTTCCTTGTATGTGTAATCATTCGTCTGTCCTATCTCGTCGCCGCTGTAGAGCACCGGTATGCCCGACTGCATGAACATATAGGCATGGAGCATCACGTCCATCCGCAGGGCCCGCTCCATCCCTGCCGCATCCCCCTCCAGCGCCGCCTTCTCCACGCCGCACATGGAGGCAGTGGTGCCGCAGAACCGGGCGTCCCCCGTGACCGGGTCCGCATTGTACAGCTCTCCCCTGCTGTTGCTGCCCCCTGCATACCCCTGAAAATAATCGTTCAGGTACTGCTTATGGGGACGCTCCTCCATCCCCTGCCCTCTCAGGACACCGTAGTCCAGTCCCCAGCCAATGTCGTCATGGCAGCGCAGGTAATTCAGGAAAACATAGTCCTTGGGCAGGGAGTTCACAATGTCCAGCTGCCGCCTCAGCAGGCTTACGTCCCTGGTGGCAACCGTGTGCCATGTGGTGGCCATGGTGGTGACATTGTAGAGCATATGGCACTCCGGCTTCTCCAGCGTTCCGAAGTAGGGCACCACCTTCTCCGGCTCCATGACAACCTCTCCCAGCAGCAGGATGCCCGGACAGACGATCTGGCTGATGATCCGCATCAGACGCACGATGGTGTGCACCTGCGGAAGGTTCCGGCAGGAGGTGTTCAGCTCCTTCCAGATATAGGGCACTGCGTCGATCCGGATAATGTCTATCCCTCTGTTGGCAAGATACAGAAAATTATACATCATCTCATTAAACACTCTCGGGTTCCTATAGTTCAGATCCCACTGATAAGGATAAAATGTCGTCATCACATAATGTCCCGCCTCCTCAAGCCATGTGAAATTGCCGGGAGCCGTGGTGGGAAAGACTTGGGGCACTGTCTTCTCATACTGGGCCGGAATCCGGGGATCCGCAAAGAAAAAGTACCGGCTCATGTACTCCCCCTCCCCCTGTCTGGCCCGCTTCGCCCATTCATGCTCCTCGGAGGTATGGTTCATGACAAAATCCATGCAGACGTTGATTCCCCTTTTATGGCAGGCTGCGGTCAGGCTCTCCAGATCCTCCATGGAACCCAGCTCCTCCTTGACCTTCCTGAAATCCGACACGGCATACCCGCCGTCGGAGCGTCCCTCCGGCGTGTCCAGAAAGGGCATCAGGTGGATGTAATTCACATTGCTTTTTTCAAAATAGTCCAGCCGGGCCTCCACCCCCTTCATGTTCCCGGCAAAATTGTCTATATAGAGCATCATTCCCAGCAGCTCGTTGCTCCTGTACCAGTCCGGGCAGGACTCCCTATGCAGATCCATGTCCTTCAGCCCGTCCCTGCGGCCCCCATAAAATTCCTCCATGCGGTCGCACAGCTCCGCATACATGGAGCTGTTGTCATACAGTTCCATGTAAAGCCACCTCAGCTCGTCCTTGTACCTGTCGAACCGTTCCCTATATGCCGCTCTCCTCTGGGCATCCATGCGCACGCTGCCCTCTCCCGTGTCTCTGGCTGCGCCCGGCTCGTTTGATGTGTCTTTCCCTCTGACTGCGCCCGGCTCGCTTGCTCCGCCTTTCTCTCTGGCTGCGCCCGGCTCTCTTGCTGCATCTTTCCCTCTTGCTGCGCCCGGCTCGCTTGCTCCGCCTTTCCCTGCAAAAGTATTCATATCCTGACCTCCGTCCGTGGTTTTCTTTTTATGCCTTCCGCATATCTCCATGCGTTATTCACACATATTTCCACGCCCATTATAGCAATCCTTGCAAGATTTTCAAGATGTTTTTAAGCTGTAACGCTTTTTGTCAGGTATGTCATTTTTCAAAAAGTCAGAGAAATCAAGGCAATTCACAATTCATGACATGCCTAATTAGGTATGCTATTGCAACATCCAGTTTTATGAAATCATTGATTTTTACGGCACCCTGCAGCTTATGGCAT
>CANOFQ010000111.1 GCA_947565325.1 uncultured bacterium | reverse complement strand
AAAAATATTTTTTTCTGTATATTTCGCCGAACTTTCTGGTAAACATGACAGAAATGGCATCATATCTGATTGTTAGCTTCTACTGTCTGCTGGGAGCATTCCCCATAGGCAGTCTCATCAAGTATGTGGGGTATCTGGGAAGGGCCACGGGGTGCATCGGGGATCTTCTGGGAACCGTGAAGGACTGCAGGATCAATGAGCGGTTTCTGGAGACCTATCTTGCATATTTTGACATCAATAACGATATGTATCAGGGAAGTCTGGCGGTGGAAAAGCGCAGCGACAAGAAATTTGACATTGAGTTCAGGAACGTGAGCTTCCGGTACGAGGGCAGCAGCGACTATGCCCTCCGGAATATCAACCTGAGCCTGAGAGTCGGGGAGCGTCTTGCGGTGGTGGGCATGAACGGCAGCGGGAAGACCACCTTCATCAAGCTGCTGTGCCGCTTGTACGATCCTGCGGAGGGGGAGATCTATATGAATGACTTCAACATCCGCAAATATGATTACAGACAGTATCTGGACATCTTCTCCGTGGTGTTTCAGGACTATAACCTTCTGGCCATGCCTCTTGGCAACAATGTGGCCTGCGCTGCCGAATGGGACGGGGAGAAGGCCGAAAGACTCCTGCGGGAGGTGGGCTTCGGAGACCGGTACGACGAGATGCCCAAGGGACTGGAGACCCCTATCTACAAGAATTTCGACACCGACGGCGTGGAGGTCTCCGGCGGGGAGGCCCAGAAGATCGCCCTTGCCCGGGCGCTGTACAGGGACGCTCCCTTCATCATCCTCGACGAGCCTACTGCGGCCCTCGACCCTATAGCGGAGGCGGAGATCTATTCCAAGTTCGACCGGATCGTGGGGGACAAGACGGCCATCTACATCAGCCATAGGCTCTCCTCCTGCCGCTTCTGCGACAAGATCGCCGTGTTCCACGAGGGCCGGATCGTGCAGACGGGCACTCACGAGGAGCTGCTGCAGGATACGCAGGGGAAATATTACGAGCTTTGGCATGCGCAGGCACAGTACTATACGTAATTTGTACAAGAAGACCTGCTCGGAAGCAAAGATCCGTTGGCAAGTAAAAGCTGTTCGGAAGCATGACCGTGCCGGATGCGGTCTATTTCATGAAAGCGCAGTGCATGAAAGTATGGCTCATGAAAGTGTGGTGCATAAAAATGCGACCCGTGAAAGGATCGCTCATGAAAAACCCATGAAAACATGCGTGAAAATATGGAAGCTGAGGCTGGCTGGAATAGACTTTTTGCCGGGGATATGTTATAGTGGGTACAGAAGGAGGTGTAAGCGTATGACGGACAGCGAAAAGCTGGATCTGCTTTTGGTAAAAATGCAGGACATGGAAACCGAGATGCAGGACATGAAAACCGAGATGCAGGGCATGGAAACCGAGATGCAGGGCATGGAAACCGAGATGCAGGGCATGAAAACCGAGATGCAGGACATAAAATCAGATCTGCATGAGGTCATGCAAAAGGTCGCTAAGACGGAAATGATCCTCGAAAACGAAATTCGGGTCAATATTCAGCGGGTGGCCGAAGGGCATTTTGATCTGTCCAGAAACCTGCACGATGCCATGAAGCCCAGCAGTGAAGTGGAGATGCTGGCGATCAAAATCAGGATGCTTGAGTCGGACGTAAAGGAGCTGAAGGCTAAGCTGGCATGACGGCAGCAGTTCTGTAACATGGCCGTATACATAAGAGGAGTCAGGGCGCAAAGTCGATGGAGGGTGAAAGGCTTTACGCCCTTTGTTTTATGCTCTGGGGCCACGGATTCTGTCAAGGAATCCGTGGCTTTTTGACCGATGCACCATCGGAGCCTGCCGCAGTATTGCTTTGCGGCTGCATGATTCAGGGTATATTTCAGCTGCGGAAAACAGTTGCAAAAATTCGCCAAAACGAATAGAATATATGGGAAAGGAGGGCTTTTATATGCAGGATTATCTAACGGCGGCGGAAGCTGCTGAGCATTGGAATATAACGGCTCGAAGGGTGCAGATATTATGCAGTCAGAACAGAATAAACGGGGCAGTCAAGAAAAGCGGAATATGGCTGATTCCCTTTGATACGAAAAAGCCCGATAGACGAAAGCCGGGAAAAAAGACGAAGGGGCAGCGGCAGCTGAGGGTGCTTTCCTTGTTTTCCGGCTGCGGCGGAATCGATCTGGGCTTCGAGGGAGATTTTAAGGTTCTGGCGGCTTCTGTTAATCCGAAAGTCAGTACCACATGGGATTTTGAAAAGATCAACAGGAAATGGGTCCGGTTAGGCAAGACGGTTTTTCACACAGTGTTCGCCAATGATATCAAGCCGGAGGCGAAGGCTACATGGACGAATTATTTTGCTGCAAAGGGAGTCGATGGGGGAAAATACTATCTAAACAGTATTGTGGATTTAGTGAAGCTGCAGAGGGAAAACAAGATTGACATTTTTCCTGAGAATATTGATGTTCTGACAGGAGGGTTCCCTTGTCAGGATTTTTCTGTTTCGGGTAAGAGAATGGGATTCGAGTCATATAAAGGGCATGACGGGAAAAAAATCTCTGCTGACATGCCTACTGTTGAGAACAGAGGGCAGCTGTATATCTGGATGCGGGAGGTTATCGCCATTACGAAACCCAAGGTATTCATTGCAGAGAACGTAAAAGGCCTGACCAATTTAAAAGATGCAAAGGAGGTGATAGAAAAAGATTTTGCCTCTGTCTGTAACGGAGGATACCTCGTGATTCCGGCCAGAGTCATAAATGCGGGAAACTATGGGGTTCCTCAAGGGCGGGAGCGGGTCATATTCTATGGATTCAGGAAGTCGGCGCTGACGAAGGAGGCGTTGGAAGAGCTGTCCAAGGAGGAAATATCGGAGCAATATACGCCTTATCCCGTTATGACGCATTATCTTAATGAAAGCCAGCAGGACGGGAAGCTGAAAAAATATGTCACAGTCCGGCAGGCCCTTGAGGATTTGGAGGAGCCGGAACATTCACAAGACATAGACCAGCAAAAATACTCAAGGGCGAAATATATGGGGAAGCACTGTCAGGGACAGCAGGAGGTCTGCTTGGAAGGGCTTGCGCCCACCATCCGTTCAGAACATCATGGAAATATTGAATTCAGAAGGCTGTCGAAGGAACACGGAGGAAAGCATCAGGGGGAACTGAGAAGGGGACTGGGAGAGAGGCGGCTGAGTGTACGGGAATGTGCAAGGATACAGACCTTTCCGGATGAATATCAATTTATCCTTCCGGCTATGAACGGAAATAAGGCGGTATCTGGATCGGAGGCGTATAAAATGATCGGCAATGCGGTGCCTCCTTTGCTGGGATATCACATTGCGAAACGGCTTGAAGAAAACTGGGATTTATATTTTGGAGAGGAGTAAGTATAAGAGAACCATATTTCAGACGACGGATGGGATCAGCGAGCCTTCAGCGGCTGGGCAGCATGGGAGATGAAGAGAACAGGGGGATGAAAATGATTATTTCAACGAACAGAGAACCGTCATTAGAAGAATTTGAGCTGTTGTGTCAGAGGATGTGCGCTTATATGAATGATAGGGCCAAGGCAGAGCCGGAATATTATCTGTCGAAGGGTGCCCAGAGACTGGAGCCGGAAGTGAAAGCGGCGCTTGATATTGTCGCAAAGGGCACAAGGTTTGAAAATACCATAGAAATCATCGGAGGGCAGAGATTTCCCGATATCGTGGTTGCCAGGTATTATGGCGTGGAAGTGAAGTCCACAAAGGAGGACAAATGGACCATGATAGGAGGGAGCGTTGCCGAGGGAACCAGAGTGGAGGACGTGGAACACATCTTTATTCTGTTTGGGAAATTACATAAACCGATAGAGTTCCGGATCCGCAGGTACGAGGAATGCTTATGCGATATCGCAGTAACACATAGTCCGAGATATAAAATCGACATGGAGCTGAAAAAGGGAGAAACGATTTTTGATAAAATGGGGATTCCATATCATGAGATGCTGAAGCTTGCTAATCCCATCGAGCCCGTGGTAGAGTATTTCCGCTCCATATTGAAGCCCGGAGAGTCCCTATGGTGGGTGAACGGGAAGGATGCCGCCGAGGGAGACGCACCGGCAAAGATACGCATGTGGAAGACGCTTTCCAAAGAGGAAAGAGAAGAGCTTGTCGCCCAAGGGTTTGCGCTGTTTCCGGAGCTGTTCAGCAGGCGTCTGAACAAATATGAACGCTTTACGCTTTGGCTGGTGGCAAATCACGGGGTTATTTCGCCTTCTATGAGAGATCCCTTTTCTGCGGGAGGGCAGATTGACATTAGGGTAAATGGTCATCTCTACCGGCAGCTGCCCCGAAAATACGGGCAGCTAGCAGCATGCAAGACGAGAGTGAAGGAAACCGTGATGTCGCTGGACAACGATACGATTTCCTTCGCATGGAATACTGTGGTGGAAAGGGCTGGAGCCAGAATGGGCCGCTGGATTTCTTTGGTGGCGGAGGAGGCGGAGCCGGAGAGGTTTCCCGTGAAAGAGTTTTTAGAGGACCTGTTTGAGGAAGGAGAAACGAAAGTATAGCTTTACTGACAGATTTACTGTTACTGCCGAGAGTTTATATAAACCGAAAGTAGATTGCATTTTGGGGGGGCTATGATACAATAAACAAGCAACTGCAGACAATGCAAAGAAGTATGAGGTCATTATGAAAAAGAAAACAGATTCCTTGAAGGGCAGGAGTCCGGAAGCGCAGAAGCACGGCACTCTTGAGAACCTGCTCTACTGGCTGAGAATTCTCTGCCGGGAGGCGCCGGGGCTGGTTTGGCTCTACGGGACGGGGGTGGCGGTGTCCGTGGCGCTGTCTCTGCTGGGGGTGTACATGCCCTCGGTGCTGGTGGCGGACATTACCAGAGGCGATCGGGCGGAAAAGATTCTGCTGGATCTTGCGCTGCTGGGCGGCGGGCTTGTGCTTCTGTATCTGTTCAGCTGCTGGGCGGAGCGGACCAAGCCCCTTCTGAGCAAGCGCATGGAGCATGGGCAGGCGCTGCGCCTTGCGAAGCTGGCGCTGGATGCGGATTACGACAACATTGAGAGGGCGGATTTCCCTACGGATTATTTCAATCTGGTGGACCGCCATATGTGGCAGGGAGAGTATACCACAAATTTTCTGGGGGCGTTTGCGTCCTGCGCCGCAGCCGTGGCGGGGATGCTCCTCTATGTGGGAATGCTTTCGGGGCTGTCTCTCTGGATCCTGCTGCCGGTGATCATGGGCACGGCGGTGAGCTATGCAGTGGGGATACGCTGCAACAGGTGGGATGCGGCAAACCGTCACAAATGGCTGGTTCTGGATTATAAGATGGTCTATCTCTCCCGGAGCACCAGCACCTACGAGGCGTCCAAGGACGTACATATTTACTGGATGCCCCCATGGCTTCGGAAAAAGTTCGATGCAGAGCTGAAGCTCCGCCTGAAATACACGGCCCGTATGCAGGCCAATTATTTTCTGGAGGCTGCCATAGGGGGACTGACCCAGATGATATGGGAGGGTGCCGCCTATCTTTACCTGATCTGGATGGTCTGTGAGGGAAGGCTGGAGGCAGCAGACTTCGTGCTGTACTTCGGCATCGTCACGGGCTTCGCCCTCTGGTGCAGATCCATTGTTTCCGGGATGCGGGAGCTGCACCAGAGCGCTTCCTATGTGGAGGAGAGGAGGCGGTTTCTGGAGGGGCTGGAGAAGGGCATGGACGAGGAAAAGGAGGAGCTTGTCCTGCCGGAGGGACATGTGCCGGAGATCGTTTTTGAGAACGTGACCTTCCGGTACGCAGGGGCGGAGGCCCCCACCATCAGGAACCTGAGCCTGACCATGAAGCCCGGCGAGAACATCGCCCTGGTGGGCCTGAACGGGGCAGGCAAGACCACCTTTGTGAAGCTTCTGTGCGGATTCTATGATCCCACGGAGGGAAGGATTCTGGTAGACGGAAGGGACCGGGCCCGATACAGCAAAAAGAGCTGGCTTAAATATTTTTCGGGGGTGTTTCAGGATGCGGAGCTGCTGCCCCTTTCCCTGCGGGAGAATCTGACGCTGGGGGAGACGGTGGACGAGGAGCGGCTGCAGGAAAGTCTCAAAATGGCGGATCTGGAGGAGAAGGCGAGGAAGCTGGCCGAAAAGATGGACGACTGGATGGATGTCATGTTTGGAATGGGAAGCTACGAGGAGGCCATGGATCTCTCCGGCGGCGAGAAGCAGAAGCTGCTGCTGGCCCGGGCCCTCTGTAAGCAGGCACCGCTTCTGGTGCTGGACGAGCCCACTGCGGCGCTGGATCCGATTGTGGAGAGCCAGCTTTATGAGAGATACCGCAGGTTTTCGGAGGGAAAGACCACCGTGTTCATCTCCCACCGCCTGGCCAGCACACGCTTCTGCCACAAGATACTGCTGATGGAGGGCGGTCAGGCTGCGGAGACGGGAACCCATGAGGAGCTGCTGGCCGCAGACGGAAAATACGCATGGATGTTCCATGTCCAGAGCAGATATTATCAGAAAAAAGAGGCCCAGAAGGAAGCCGGGCTGGAGGGAGAGGAGGTAGAGGCATGAGCAGGAAGGGCGCAAAAGGCCGCAAGGCTACCGAAGGCGGCAAGGATACTACCAAAGCCGGCAGGGATATCAAAGGCGGCAAGGATACCAAAGCCGGCAGGGATATCAAAGGCGGCAAGGATACCAAAGCCGGCAGGGATATCAAAGGCGGCAAGGATACCAAAGCCGGCAAGGGCGATAACGACAGCAAAGCCGCCGACAGCAAAAAAGAACATAATGAAAAGAAGAAAAGCTACAGCTGGATCAACGTGAAAAGAACCCTCCGTTATCTGGCGAAGGATTCACCGGGCATCTTTCCCCTGACCCTTTTTGCGGCGGCCATTGACGCAGCCTATCCTTACATCGGCATTCTGCTGTCCGCCGACATCCTCACGGAGCTGGCCAGCCCGGAAAGAGACATGGCGCATCTGTTCTTTCTTGCGCTTCTTCTGGTGGGGCTGAACTTTCTGGGCAGGCGGCTGCTGAATTTCACATGGCAGCTGCTGGATGTTCTGAAATACGGTGTGCTGAAGCACATCGAGAGGGCAGTGGCGGAGAAGGCGTGGAAGATGGATTATGCTATGAGCGCTGATCCGGAGATCAATGAGACAAAGCGCAGGATCACGAGATGGCATTACAACAGAGGCGTTCTCGCTCTGACCGGGCAGCTGGCCACCGTTTTCCGGGCGCTGGTGACCATGGGCATCTCTCTGGCGCTGGTGGTGGAGCTGTTTGCCGCCAGAACGGCGGGGGAGGAGGGGCTGGCCGGATTTCTGAACCACTGGTCCGCATCTCTTTTGTTCCTGGCGCTGCTGAGCTTTTCCATCGCCTATGGTATCCGCTGCTCCGCTAAAATTGAGAGGAAGTACCTTGAAGTGAACAAGACTGCGGAGAAGCCCGTCAATCAGATGATGAATCTGATGTCAAGCTGCTTTGACGAATACCAGAACGGAAAGGATATCCGCATATTCCGTGCAGGAGACATGATCTTTGAAAGGTTCCAGGAGCAGAGCCGGGCATATCTGCAGGAGATGGAGCCGGGGCTCCGGTATGAACGCAGGAAGGCCTGCCTGAGCGAGCTTGTGTCCCGTTTTTTCAATATGCTGGTCTATCTGTTTGTAGGTCTGAAGGCTCTGTACGGCGCCTTCGGCGTGGGCAGCATCCTGAAATACACGGGCATGGTGACCCAGATGGGAGCCGCCGTCACGGGGCTTGGCGAGGGGAGCCGGGATTTCCTGCAGAATTTTGAATATATCCGGATATTTTTCGATTATCTTGACATGCCCAATGCCACAGCCGAGGGAACGCTGCCCGTGACGCAGGAGATCCGTGACAACTATGAATTTGAATTCAGAAATGTGACCTTTTCCTATCCGGGAGCGAAGACACCCAGCTTGTCAGGAATCAGCTGCCGGTTCCGCAAGGGAGAGAAGATCGCCATCGTGGGACGGAACGGCTCCGGCAAGACCACCTTCATCAAGCTGCTGTGCAGGCTCTGCGACCCGCAGGAGGGAGAGATCCTGCTCAACGGGGTGGATATCCGGAGATACCAGTACGAGGAGTATCTGTCCTTCTTTTCCACGGTTTTTCAAGACTATCAGATTTTTGCCTTTCAGCTGGGGGAGAACGTAGCTGCAGAGAGCGAGTATGATTCCGGGAGGGTGACGGAGGCTCTGGAGAACGCAGGCTTCGGGGAGCGGCTGAAGACCATGGGGGAGGGGCTGGGGACCCAGCTGTTCAAGCGCTTCTCGGAGGACGGCGTGGAGCTGTCCGGCGGGGAGTCCCAGAAGGTGGCAATCGCCCGTTGTCTTTACAAGGACGCACCCTGCGTGGTGCTGGACGAGCCCACCGCAGCGCTGGATCCGGTGGCGGAGGCGGACATTTACCAGAGGATGAATCAGTTCGTCCGGGACAAGGGAGCGATCTATATCTCCCATAGGCTCTCCAGCTGCCACTTCTGCAGCCGCATCTTGGTGTTCGAGGAGGGGCGGATCGCAGAGCAGGGCAGCCACGAGGAGCTGCTTGCGGCGGACGGGCTCTACCGCAGGCTGTGGGATGCGCAGGCTCAGTATTATGCGTAGAGGATAATTTGGGGCCGGGTATTTCAGCGGCTTTTTATAAGAATTTCCTTTCCCTCAAAGGCAAAACCATATTTTCGGATTCGTTCTTGGGAAATGCCTTTGTTTTCCAGAACCGTCTCGTACCGCTGCGCCTCTATCTGTTTCAGGGCAGCATCTGCAGTATCGGTCAGGGACCTCTCTTCATAGGAGTCCCTGACCTTGAATTCCATGATCACGGCGGGATCCGTTTCTGTCTTCGGCTCCATCATCACATCGTATCTTCCGAAGCCGCTTTCCCGGTTGGAGGTAATGGTATAGCGGTCGGCCAGTTCCACGGTCAGTCCAAGTACAAAGCCATGATAGAACCTTTCCGGCTGTGTCTCTGCAGAAGGCTTTTTACCGCTGTCGAAATAGCTGAACGTAGCCAGTGCCATCCGGTTCATATAGGCGTTCATGGATTTTATGTCATCCTGCAGCAGCGCCCTGATGAAACCATTGTAAACAGTTCCCGTGCCGGAGAACCATTTTTTGATCATCTTTCGGAACATGATCTGCACTTCCCTGTTGGTCAGTGCCAGCTCGTACAGTTCAGTGCCTGTTTCCTCATTCAGTGTGTAGCTTTCTGCCTTCAGGTATCCGCTGGCCAGAAATAAGCTCCAGACGGCATTCTCGTCGCCGGTGTTCCCGCCCTCTGTACTCAGCTGGTCAAAAACGATCTGTTCGTCGATTTCTCTGTATAGATGTTCGCCCTTCAGAAGGCTTTCCATGGAGACCTTTATCTCTGCGCTCCCCTCCCGGATCAGCTTGTCGATCAGGCTGTTGCTGCTGGTATTGGCCCAGTAGGTGGAAAGTCTCCCGGTTTTCAGGTAGTTTGTGATAGACCATGGGTTGTAAATGTCTCTGCATCTGCCAAAAGCGAAGCCGTCATACCACTTTTTTACCTCGGCCCATTTATCCTGCATCCCATACTCGGACAGTGCGGCAAATACCTCTTTCTCCGTAAAGCCGAAACAGTCCTCGTAGAGCACAGAGGTGGATGTCACAATGTTCAGATGGTTCAGATCAGAAAAAATGGATTCTTTGCTGACCCTTGTGATTCCTGTCATGACTGCCCGTTCCAGATAAGGGTTTGTCTTAAACGTGCAGTTGAGCAGTCCTCTTATGAAATCCGCCATCTCCTGCCAGTATCCATGTATCCAAGCCTCCTGAAGAGGGGTGTCATATTCGTCCAACAGAATAATGACTTTTTTCCCATAATATCGATATAGGAACTCGGACAGTGTACCCAGAGATGAGACGGCGGAGTAGTTGTCCATGTTGACAGAAATATTTTTTATAAAATAGCTACTTTTTTCTTTTGGGATTCATAAGTCTGTGCTATACT
>CANOFQ010000110.1 GCA_947565325.1 uncultured bacterium | reverse complement strand
TCAGCAGCTCCACATAGCCGATGATGGAGGTAAGGGGGCTGCGCAGATCATGGGAGACATTGGTGATCAGCTCATTCTTGCTTCGTTGCTGTCTTTTTTCCCTTTCCTCCTTCTCCCGAAGCTGGACGGACATCTCGTTGATGACGGCGCACAGCTGGGTGATCTCATCGTCCCCCTGCAGCTCCATGGTCCTTCCGAAGCCCTCCTCCCGAATCTTCTGAATTTCCTGGGACAGATACTCCACATACCTGACCCTGCGGTTGATTCTGGCGGAAAAGGTGACAACAAAGCATATCATGGGAATCGCCACCGCCAGCACCGACTGGAGATATTCGGTGGCAATATTGTATCTATAGCCCAGCTCATATAAAAAATTCCCTATTCTGGAAGAGAGCAGAAGCCCTTCCACTGCCAGTACCACCGCCAGCACCGCCAGACTGATAGCAAGGGAAAAGCTGGCAGCCTTCAGGAAATAGGTTGTGAGGCGTTTTCGGAAGGGGGAGGACAGTCTTCCGTAAACCAGAAAAATCACCAGAACCGTTCCTCCGATGACAATTCCGTTGATCAAGATATAGTTTGGAATTATCCTTGACAGCGTCATATCTGATACCCTCTTCCCCAACAGGTTTTGATAAAATCCGAATGTACATTGTCCCAGTTCAGCTTATTGCGGAGATTGGCAATATGCATCATCACCGCATTTTCAGAGCAGAAAAATTCTTCATGCCACACCGCCTCATAAATCTGGGCCATGGTCAGCACCTGCCCCTTGTTCCGCAGCATATATTCCAGAATATCGTACTCCTTGCGGGTCAGCCTCACCTCCCGCCCGCTGACCCATACCTGACGGCTTTCCATGTCCACCATCAGATCCTCCGTCCGGAGGGTGTGCTCCGGCTTTTCCGTCTCATTGTACTGTTTGTAGCGGCGAAGCTGGGCTTTGATGCGGGCGAGAAGCTCAATGGGCTTGAAAGGCTTCGTCACATAATCGTCTCCTCCCGCCGTAAGTCCTTGTATGATGTCTATATCTTCTGATTTTGCCGACATAAAGATAATTGGCATTCTGCTTTTTTCCCTTATCCGCAGGCAGGCGCTGACACCGTCAATTCCCGGCATCATCACATCCATCAGGATCAGATCAACCTGATAGTGCTCCAGTATTTCCAGCGCCTGCGCCGCATCTTCACAGGCCAGGTAACGGTAGCCCTCATTGCCCAGATAGATGCCCAGAAGCCTGCGGATGTCTTTATCATCGTCAACAATCAGTATGAATTCTTTCATGATACTTTGCTTCTCCCCTTCTGCAGAAATACTGCAAAGCCGCCGAGGCAAGGAGCATGAGCAGAAGCTCCCCGGCGATCATCTGCCATCGTCTCAGGCCGCACAAGCTGCCGAAAAACCCCGAAAAGGCAATCATACCGATGGATATGATCTTAGCAATTATACCAATTTTCAGAAACTGAGGCAATGGTATTTTCAGAAAAGCGGATCCTACACAGAGCACTTCGTCGGACAAAAGCGGAACGATCAGCAGTACGCCGAGAATCCAGAAGCGGTACCGCCCCGTCAGCTGCCGCAGCCACGCAAGCTGCCTCCTCTCTTTTTTCCCCTTGAAAATCCGATGTGCGATCAGGGAAGACAAGGAATACATGATCGCCAGTCCCAGTACGGAGCCTATGACCCCGAGGAAAAAGGCCCCCAGACTGCCGATCTGTCTGGTTCCCCACAGTATCACCGCCGCTTCCGGCACCGGAACACATATGGGGAGCAACACGCAAACAAGAAAATAGACAAACCACATAACGCACCTCCTGCTATTGGTTCACAACCCACTGTCCGCAGAAATCTGCCTGGCAGGGCAGCCTTTTTGTTTCATGTGCAGCACATAGGCAGGGGGCAGATTTCGCCAGACCCGTACAATTTTCTGGATATCGAAATAATTTTCAAGAAAGGTTTTCCGCAGCAGCGTATACTGAAACGTGGTAAATACGCCCTCGGCTCCGATGGCCTTTTGGGTCTGCGTCAGTATTCTGTGGGACACCTGCCGGGGAAGGGATGTAAACGGCAGCCCGGAAATGATATAATCCGCATGCCAGAACCCCTGTTCCCTTAAAAAGCCGCATACATTTCCGGCGTCTCCGTGGATCAGCACCACCCCCGGTATCCCATGGAACTGCTCCTGCAGCATTTCGTAAAAACGGTCATTCTGCTCAATCACGATATAAGTAGTGTCCCGCCTTTTTCCTGCCGCCACCTCTCTGGTAAATACGCCGGTCCCCGCCCCATATTCCACAATGCAGCGGGCCTTGTCGAAATCAATGGATGCCGTCATGGCTGCCGCCAGATGCCTGCTGCTGGGGGCAACAGCTCCGATCGTGTCCGGAGCGTTGATGTATTCTCTTAAAAACTGCCACATAGGGTGTTCCTCCTCTTATACGAATTCAGCGTGCCTGCTGTCCTTTGATGATTTCAGTATAAAGAAAAGGTATAAAGAGAAAACCGTAAGAACTATAAAGATTTCTTTAGATATGGATGATCCTCTATACAGAACAATGCGGAAGCCGTGAAGCCTCCGCATTGCCCTTTTAATCTTTCATTTTTGATCTCTGTCCCAGCTCCAGCCTCTTGGGGAACAGCTGCCATGATGCCGCTTTTTGTCTATTTCCCTTCCTCCTGCGGCAGCTCCTGCCGAATCTCCTTGGTCCGGATCTCCTCGCAGATCTGGTCGAGGAATTCCCTTAAGTCTTTCTGGCCCTCGTCCCCGGCGAAGCGGCTCCTGACGGACACCAGTCCTTCCTCTTCCTCCTTCTGGCCCACGATCAGCATATAGGGCACCTTGTCCAGCCTTGCCTCCCGGATCTTGAAGCCGATCTTCTCGGAACGGTTGTCCGCAGTGGCATCGATGTCCCTTGCCTTCAGCTCTGCCAGCACCTTGGCGGCATAGGCCTCGTACTTCTCGGAGATGGGCAGCACCCTGACCTGCTCCGGGCAGAGCCATGTGGGGAATTTCCCGGCATACTTTTCGATGAGCCATGCCAGCGTGCGCTCGTAGCAGCCCATGGAAGTCCTATGGATGATATAGGGGCGCACCTTGTCTCCGTTCTGGTCTACGTAGTACATATCGAAATTCTCGGCGATGGCGCAGTCCAGCTGGATGGTGATCATGGTGTCTTCCTTGCCGTACACGTTCTTGGCCTGAATGTCGATCTTGGGCCCATAGAAGGCCGCCTCTCCGTCCGCCTCCACGAAGCTCACGCCCTTTTCCCGAAGCACCGTGCGCAAAGCATCCTGTGTGCTGTTCCAGTAATTGTCATCCCCCAGATATTTCGCCTTGTTCTCCGGATCCCATTTGGACAGTCGGTAGGTCACCTCGTCCTGCAGGCCCAGAGTCTTCAGCACATAATAGGCCAGATCCAGACAGTTCTTCAGCTCTTCTGTGGCCTGATCGGGCCGGAGCACGATGTGGGCCTCCGTGATAGTGAACTGCCGCACTCTGGTAAGCCCGTGCATCTCCCCGGAGTCCTCGCTGCGGAACAGCGTGGAGGTCTCGCTCATGCGGTAGGGCAGGTCGCGGTAGGATTTCTGGCTATTTTTGTACACATAATACTGGAAGGGGCAGGTCATGGGCCGGAGGGCGAACACCTCCTTGTCCTTCTCCTCGTCTCCCAGAATGAACATCCCGTCCTTATAATGATCCCAGTGCCCGGAAATCTTGTACAGATCGCTCTTTGCCATCAGGGGCGTCCTTGTGCGGACATAGCCCCACTCCTTGTCCTCCAGATCCTCGATCCAGCGCTGGAGCTTCATGATCATCCTTGTCCCCTTGGGCGTAAAAAGCGGCAGGCCCTGCCCAATGACGTCCACGGTGGTGAACAGCTCCATCTCCCGTCCCAGTCTATTGTGGTCACGACGCTTGGCATCCTCCATGCGCTCCAGATGGGCCGCCAGATCCTCCTTGTTGTTGTAAGCAGTGCCGTAGATCCGCTGCAGCTTTGCCCTGTCCGAATCTCCCCTCCAGTAGGCCATGGAGGAGGATGTGAGTTTGAAGGCCCTGATGCCCTTGGTGCTCATCAGATGGGGGCCGGCACACAGATCCACGAAGTCCCCCTGGCTGTAAAAGGAAATCTCCGCATCCTCCGGCAGATCCCGTATCAGCTCCACCTTGTAGGGCTCGTTCCTATCCTCCATGAGCTTCACCGCCTCCGCCCGGGGCAACGTGAATTTCTCCAGTCTTGCGCCCCTCTTGATGATCTTTTTCATCTCCGCCTCCAAAGCGTCCAGATCCTCTCTGGAAAAGGGCTCATGGTCAAAATCATAATAGAATCCCGTGTCGATGCTGGGGCCGATGGCAAGCTTTGCCTCCGGGAACAGGTTCTTCACCGCCTCCGCAAGCACATGGGAGGTGGTGTGGCGGATGGCCGCCAGTCCCTCCGGGTCGCCCGCGGTGCAGATCGCCAGCCGGCAGTCCCCTTCAACCACCGTACGCAGATCCACCGTCTCGCCGTCCACCTTGCCGCAGCAGGCCGCTCTGGCAAGCCCCTCGCTGATATCCAATGCTATGTCATACACGCTCTTGGCGCTCTCATACTCCCTCACGGAGCCGTCCTTCAATGTAATCTTCATCTTGTCCCTCCCTGCCCGCCTTGGCGGGTCTCCTGTCATGCTGAATCGACTTCCTCGCAGCAGGCCATGGGGAAGCAGATCCTATTCTTATTTCCATGCTTCCTTCCTGTCTGACCTGCTGCTTTCTCTGGTCAGGCCCTTACGGCCTGCTCCTCCTCTTCGTCCTCTTTGCAGCAGCACTCCTTCTCACCGCAGTAGCTGTTGCCGTTACCATTGTCGTTGCCATTGTTGTTCCCGTTGTTGCAGCCATAGTTTTTCTGGATGCCATGGGTTCTCGGCGCCGTCTTCAGGCCGTACACCACTCCCGTCAGCAGGCACACCGCCGCAACCAGCCAGAAGGTGGCCTTCGGCATGGTCAGCTCTCCCTCGAAGCAGAGCTTCACCCACCTTTTCACATTCTCCCTGCACTTTTCCATCTGTTCAGTCTCCTTTCCCGTATTGGTCAATATGATAAAATCAATATAACAAAAAATCCCCTGCAATATTCCTATCGCAAGGGACGTTTCATTTTCTGAACGCGGTTCCACCCTTTTTGCAGTCTTCCCGTCGCTGCAGCTGCGGATCTCTCTTCTCCGGATCCTGCCGCCGGACAGCCCTTGGATGCCCTGCTGTCTGCACAGCATAGCCTCCGGCTCTCCACCCTGACCCAGATAAGCCAAAATTTTGCCACAATGCGCAAGATTCCGCTGTCAAGTTTCTATGGGAACAGCCTGCCACCTTCATTTGCCGATAACGGATGCCGCCGGGCCTTATTAAAGCCGCTCCGAGATGGTCTTCGCAATGCTTCCCGCCAAACCGCTCTCAGCCCCGGTTCCCCGGGCGGTTCTCTCTGAGACGCTCCACATCCTACTCTTCTCATCAACGCTTTTAATCTATTCAGTGCTTTTGCATATGATTTTTAATCATAATACTTTCCGTGAAAAATGTAAAGATCTTTTTTACGGCTTTTTTCAGAACATTTTCACAGCTCCGCCACGTTCACCAGCGTCAGATCCCTGCTGGCGTTTTCAAGGCTGGTCACCAGCGCCCTTGCGGTATCCATGGCCGTGATACAGTACACCCCCGTCTCGATGGCGGTACGCCGAATCAGGAACCCGTCTCTGGACTTGTCCCTCCCCTGGGTGGGCGTGTCAATGACCAGATCGATCCTATGGCCTAGAATCAGGTCCATCACCGTGGGAGACTCCTGCGAGATCTTGTTCACCTTTCTGGCCTTCACCCCCGCCTCGTTCAGCGCCGCCGCCGTGCTTCTGGTGGCATAGATGGTGTAGCCCAGCCGCTCGAAGCGGCGGCCGATCTCAATGGCCTCACCCTTGTCCGCATCCTTCACTGTGATAATCATGTTCTTGTGTCTGGGCAGGTTCACCCCCGCCCCCAGAAAGGCCTTGTACAGCGCCTCGTGGAAAACCTTCGCTATCCCTAAGCACTCGCCGGTGGACTTCATCTCCGGCCCGAGGCTGATCTCCGCCCCCCGGATCTTCTCGAAGGAGAACACCGGCATCTTGATGGCGTAATAATCCGCCTCCGGCTGCAGGCCCGGCTCGTATCCCAGCTCCCGGATGGTCTTCCCCAGAATCACCTCCGTGGCCAGATCCACGATGGGGATCCCCGTGACCTTGCTGATATAGGGCACCGTGCGGGAGGAGCGGGGATTCACCTCGATGACATACACATCCTCCCCTATGGCGATGAACTGAATATTGATCAGTCCCTTCACATGAAGCGCCCTTGCAAGCCTCGCCGTGTAGTCTGCGATCTTGTCCTTCACCAGCTTGCCGATGGTGTGGGCGGGATAGACGGAGATGCTGTCCCCTGAATGGACTCCCGTCCTCTCGATATGCTCCATGATGCCGGGAATCAGGATATCGGTGCCGTCGCACACCGCATCCACCTCCACCTCCTTGCCCTGCAGGTACTTGTCCACCAATATGGGATGATCCTGAGCGATGCGGTTGATGATAGCCATGAACTCCTCGATCTCCTGATCGGAGATGGCGATCTGCATGCCCTGCCCGCCCAGCACGTAGGAGGGCCTCACCAGCACGGGATACCCCAGACGGTTCGCCACGGCCTTGGCTTCCTCTGCGGTATACACCGTGCCCCCTGCCGCCCGGGGGATCCCCGTCTCCTCCAAGATCTTATCAAACAGCTCCCTGTCTTCCGCCGCATCCACGTCCTCCGCCTTGGTGCCGAGGATGGGAACTCCCATCCGCATCAGGCTCTCCGTGAGCTTGATGGCGGTCTGGCCGCCGAACTGCACCACGGCCCCCTCCGGCTTCTCGATGTCCACGATGGCTTCCACGTCCTCCGGGGTCAGGGGCTCGAAATACAGCTTGTCTGCAATGTCAAAATCCGTGCTCACCGTCTCCGGATTGTTATTGATGATGATGGTCTCATAGCCCGCCTTGGAAAATGCCCATGTGGCGTGGACGGAGCAGTAATCGAACTCGATCCCCTGCCCGATGCGGATGGGCCCGGAGCCCAGCACCAGCACCTTTCTGCGGCTCTCTGTCTTTGAAGCCTGCGGCGGCGAGCCCGCCTCACACTTTCCGCCGTACACGGAATAATAATAGGGCGTGGAGGCGGCGAACTCTGCAGCGCAGGTGTCCACCATCTTGTACGCCGCCCGGATTCCCCATTCACGGCGCAGCTTCCTGATCTCCTCCTCGGTTCTGCCGGAAAGCCTGCCGATGACACTGTCAGGAAACTCCAGCCGCTTCGCCTCCCTCAGAAGCTCCGGCGTCAGCTCCCGCCCCCTCAGAGCCTCCTCCGTCTCCACCAGAATGGCGATCTTGTCCAGAAACCATATGTCTATCATGGTGATGTCATGGATTTCCTGCAGGGTGACCCTCTTGCGGATGGCCTCGGCAATCATCCAGATCCGCCTGTCATCTGCCGCCTTCAGCTTTGTCTTTAGCTCCTCTGCGGACAGCTCGCTGAAATCATAGCCCAGCAGACAGTCCACATGCTGCTCCAGAGAGCGGATGGCCTTCATCAGGGCTCCCTCGAAGCTGTCGCAGATGCTCATGACCTCACCTGTGGCTTTCATCTGTGTGGTCAGAACTCTTTTTGCCGTGATGAACTTGTCGAAGGGAAGTCTGGGCAGCTTGACCACACAGTAATCCAGAGCAGGCTCAAAGCTGGCATAGGTCTTCTTCGTGATGGCGTTGGGAATCTCGTCCAGCGTGTATCCCAGTGCGATCTTGGCCGCCACCTTGGCAATGGGATAGCCGGTGGCCTTGGAGGCCAGAGCCGAGGAACGGCTCACTCTTGGGTTCACCTCGATGACACAGTACTCAAAGCTGGTGGGGTGCAGCGCAAACTGCACATTGCAGCCCCCGGTGATCTTCAGCTCACTGATGATGTTCAGGGCCGAGGTGCGGAGCATCTGGTACTCCTTGTCCCCCAGCGTCTGGGAGGGTGCTACTACGATACTGTCTCCCGTATGCACACCCACCGGATCGATGTTCTCCATATTGCAGACGGTGATGCAGTTGCCTGCGCTGTCCCGCATCACCTCATATTCAATCTCCTTCCAGCCTGCGATGCAGCGCTCCACCAGCACCTGCCCCACCCGAGACAGCCGCAGGCCGTTTTCCAGAATCTCCTCCAGCTCGACCTGATTCCGGGCGATGCCGCCGCCGGAGCCCCCCAGCGTGTAAGCCGGGCGAAGCACCACGGGATAGCCGATGGTATTGGTAAAGGCCAGGCCCTCCTCCACGGTCTCCACCACTTTGGAGGCGGCGCAGGGCTCTCCGATGCGCTCCATCAGATCCTTGAACTCCTGCCGCCCCTCCGCATTGCGGATGGTTGCGGCGGTGGTTCCCAGAAGCCTCACCCCATGGGCGGCAAGGAACCCCGACTCCTCCAGCTCCATGCCTAGGTTCAGGCCCGCCTGCCCTCCCAGCGTGGGCAGAATGCTGTCAGGCGCCTCCTTCTCTATGATCTGCTCCAGCACCCGGACGGTCAGCGGTTCAATGTAGACCTTGTCTGCGATATCTCTGTCCGTCATGATGGTGGCCGGATTGGAGTTCACCAGAATGACCTCCACCCCTTCCTCCTTCAGGGACCGGCAGGCCTGTGTGCCCGCATAGTCGAACTCTGCCGCCTGTCCGATGACGATGGGGCCGGAGCCGATTACCATGACTCGTTTTACATTCGGATTCTTAGGCATTGCCCTTCCCCCCTTCGCTGTCCTGAGACGCTCTCATCATCTGGATAAATCTGTCGAACAAGTACCTTGAGTCCTGCGGGCCCGGGCAGCTTTCCGGATGATACTGCACCGTAAAGATGTTCTTGCCCATGTACTTAAGTCCCTCATTTGTTCCGTCGTTCACGTTCACAAAGGCCGGAACCGCTATGGAGCCGTCAAGCTTCTCCGTGTCCACTACGTATCCGTGGTTCTGGGAGGAAATATATACCCTGCCCGTCTCCAGATCCTTCACCGGATGATTCCCGCCCCGGTGCCCGTATTTCATCTTGTGGGTGTCGCCGCCCACCGCAAGGGCCATCAGCTGATGCCCCAGACAGATGGCAAAGATGGGAATATCTGTATCGTACAGCTTCTTGATCTCCCGGATGATGGAGGTGCATTCCTTGGGATCCCCGGGGCCGTTGCTGAGCATGATGCCGTCCGGCGCCGACGCAATGATCTCCTCTGCGCTGGTCAGGGCGGGATAGACCGTCACCTGGCAGCCCCTCTCCGCCAGGGAACGGGCGATGTTGGCCTTGGCTCCGAAATCCATCAGTGCCACCTGCAGCCCCCTGCCGCTTAAGTCTCTCACCAGGGAAGGCCTCTGTTCCCGCTCTCCCCTTCCAAAGGCCTCTTCATCAAACCTTGCGGCCCCGGACAGAGGCCCGTTCTCCCGCAGGCTTTCCGCAGGCTTCACCACATATTTCTTCCTGCAGGTCACTCTCTCCACCACCTTGCCCGCAGTGTACGCCTTAAGCCTCGGCAGCACCTCCTGCAGCCCAAATGCAGTATCGGTCGTGATCATACCGTTCATGGTGCCCTTCTCCCGCAGGATCTGCGTCAGGGCCCTAGTGTCGATGCCCGCAATGCCGGGAACACCCTTTTCCTCAAGAAACTGCTGGATTGTCATGTCACAGCGGAAATTGCTGGGGATGCGTGAAAGCTCATGCACGATGAAGGCATCCGGCCATGGCCCCGAAGATTCCATGTCATCCCTGCAGATACCGTAATTGCCGATGAGGGGATAGGTCATACAGACGGCCTGTCCCGCATAGGAGGGATCCGTCAGCACCTCCAGATACCCTGCCATGGAGGTGTTGAACACGATCTCACTGACCACTTCCCTGACGGCGCCTATATGAGTTCCTTCGAATATAGTTCCGTCTTCTAAAATCAAATATGCCTTCATATAGGCTCCTAACCCGGACAAGCCGGAAG
>CANOFQ010000109.1 GCA_947565325.1 uncultured bacterium | reverse complement strand
AAAAAGGTTTCCAAAGTTTCCATATTGTCTGCACTTTTAGATACAGAAGAAATGCGGCAAGCCAAACATCCGCAGGGTATTCCGGGACGAGGAGGAGCTGGGGGTGGCCAGTGACTTGTTCGGGGAGATCGAGGAGAACCTGAAGCAGTCGGAGTTCCTTCTGGTGGTATGTTCCCCCCGCATTGTTCAGTCCAAATGGTGTCTGAAGGAGATCGAGACCTTTATAAAATACCGGGGGCGGGACAATGTCCTTGCGGTGATCATAGAGGGAGAGCCGAATCAGGCCTTTCCTCCGATTCTGCTGGAGCAGGGGGAGCCCCTTGCTGCGGATCTGCGGGGAAGGAACAAGAGGGAGGTGCTCAGATACGCCAGAAAGCGCATGCTGCGTCTGGTGGCCCCGCTGCTCTACTGCTCCTATGACGAGCTCTATCAGCGCCACCGGGTCTATAGGATGCGCAGGGCCTTTGCTCTTGCCAGCCTTGCGGCCGTGGCAGCGCTGGGGTTCGGGGCGGTCACGGTGAAACAGAATAGGGAAATCAACGAGAATTATCAGGCCAGACTGGCGAACCAGTCCCGCCATCTGGCCCGGAAGTCGGCAGAGCTTCTGAACCAAGGGGACAGGGAGACGGCTCTGCTGGTGGCGCTGGAGGCGCTGCCGGGGGGCAGCGGCGACGATTCCCGCCCTTATGTGGCGGAGGCGCGGATCGCCCTTGAGAATGCGCTGTATACCTATTCCATGGATACCAGACTCTCCCCCGTGAAGGTGCTGGAGCACAAGGGCGTCCCTGACAGTGAGCATTCCGATTTTCATCCGGAGGAAAACGTGCTGCTCACGCTGGACGGGGACGGGCGGATCTATGTGTGGGACTGCGGGACAAATGAGAACATCTGCTGCTTCGAGGAGACGGGGCGGTTCTGCGGGGATGCCAGATTCGCAGGGGAACATCGGGTGGTGGCGAAGACTTCCAAAGGAGTGCTCTGCTTCGACTACCGTACAATGGAGATCTTGTGGGAATGGAAGTTCCCCGAATGCGGGGCAGAAAGCTGCAGACTGATTCCGCTGGCTTCTCCGTCATCCGTCAGGAACGGTATTGACTATGTATGGGACTTTAATGCTGAGGCCGGCAGGATCGTCTGCGCCGCCGCCTATCTGGAGCAGGAATTCGAGCAGGGCACCGGCATGGAGAAGCGTCTTTTTGAGAGGCATCTGTTCTGGGTGCTGGACGCAGATACCGGAGAGGGCGAGGCGTGGAAGCCGGAGGCGGTGTACAGGCGGCTGGAGGAGAATCCAGACCTTTGCATTACACTGATGGATATCTCGCTCTCGCCGGACGGACAAAAGCTTCTGGTCATGGAGCAGGGCTCGGTCTCCGGTGTTTACGGAGCCGGCAATTATTGCATGGACATCCTGCCTGTCTTTGGGAACGAGGCTTTCTTTTCTCAGGAATATCCAGACAGCTACGGGGTGTATGCCCATGTCTGGCTGGACAGTGAGACTCTGGGGGCGGTGGAGGCGCTGGAGCCCTCCACGGGCGTGAGCAATTTCAGCTATCGGCAGAAATGGCGGTTCACCTGCCTTGACATGGAATCGGGAGAGGTCAGGTTCACGTATGAGGACGCTTCCATCAGTCTGGGCGAAAGGGCAGACGTGAGGACGAATTACCCGGCAGCGGAAGGGGCAGAGGCGGCCTGCGTCATTGATGTGGCGTTCGGGAATGTGATGGTCTGTCTGGACTGGCATACGGGAGAAGCGTACTCCCGGATCGAGGACCGCAGCGCAGTCAGGCCCATATTCATAAGCGATGCCGCCAGCGATGGTATGCTGCTGTGCACGGCGGACGGGTACGTCTTTTTCTCCAATGCCCGGAGGGACTATCTTTTCAGTTCAGATCTGGATACCCAGCATTACTATCTGGGCCTGAAGGACATTCGGAAGGCGGAGTGGCATAAGGGAAAGGCATATTTTTACACGGACAGTGCGGTGTACTGCTATTCCGCCACGGCCGTTGCGGGGGGCGTTCTTGGGGATGCCTTTTACGTTCCTCTGGAGATCGGGGTCATGACCCAGCAGTTCGGTACTGATTCGGATTATCTGCTGGTCATGGGCACGGAAGCGGGCGACTATAAAAAAGGAAGGGTGTGCGTATATGATGCGGGCTCGCTGGAGCTCTGCTGGCAGGATATATGCAAATATGCATTCAAGCTGCGGACCGCCGTCTTGCTGGAGGGAGACCGTGTGGCCTATGTGGACGGAGAGGAGGACGGGGTGCGGATCCACTCCGTCCGGAGCGGTGAGGACGTTTTTCTGGAGCTGGAGGGCTACGAACGGGACGACTGGGACAACCTCAATACCTTCGGCCTTCGCCCTGCGGGAGAGGATGTGGCGGTATGGGGTGAGAGGAGCGCAAATCTTGACACAGAATGGCGCAGCAGGGAAAACATGGACGCATCTATCGTCTGGCTGGCGGACGCCGGGCAGGGTGCGATAAAGAGGCGGTGGAGCTATCGGGAGATCATAGAGCAGCTGCCGGAATCCCTGCTGGGGGAACTGGAGCCCATCAGTCTGTCCGGCGGACTGTCGATCAGGGTGATCACTGCCGCAGTGACGGCGGATGGCCACCATGCCGTGATCTGCAGCCGGGTGGACGGCGATGATCATGAGGAGAGATTTCAGAGAACTTATGTGGCGGTCTGGGATCTGGAGACGGGCCGGCCGGTGCCCCAGCCGGAGGCGGTCTGGCGGGGACTGGTGGCAGGGTATGCTGTCCCGTATTATGATCAGGAGGGTTGGCTTTCCCCGGAGGGCAGTCTGGCGGTGTTCTATGATGCGCAGGAGAGGCTGCTGCGGGTGGCGGATCTGGCGGAAGGGGCGGTGCTCCACGAGCTGCCGGTGGACGGCATCGGCAGCGCAGGGATTTCCTTCACACCGGACGGAGACCATCTGATCTTTCAGGATTCCGTAGGACGGCTCTGCGTGTACTGCTGGAGGGAAGGCGTATATACCATGCAGGAGACTGTGCCCAGAAAGGAAGCCCTGACTTTTCAGTTCTATGAGAAAGGACAGATTCTGCGCGCCGCAACGCTCACGGGCACCATGATTAACGGAAGCGGCAAGACCACACACCTGTATCGGTCCGCAGGAGCGGGGCGCTACGAGCTGGAGACCACCATCGGCTCATGCCAAGACAGCGACGGCAGGAGGGCCGTGCTGGTGCAGGATACGGAAGGGGCGAGGCTCTATCCATACTACACGCTGGATGACATGATCGCACAGGCGGAGGCGATCCTGAAGGGCCGGGAGCTGACGGAGCTGGAGCGGAAAAATTATCTCATCGATTAGAAGTTTGACAAAGATAAAATAAATAGGTTGTGGAGCAGAGATTATTATGCTACTATAAAAATCATGATAGGAGAAAAAAGACGTGACTCATTGCTTGCAGGAATAACATAGGAGGGTCTTATGAGCGGGAAGGATGCTAAGAAAAAGGGATTCATAGCAGAGTTCAAGAAATTCATCACCAGAGGGAACGTGCTGGACATGGCGGTAGGCGTGATCGTGGGAGGAGCCTTTACCTCCATCGTGACTTCGCTGAATCAGGACGTGCTGACTCCTCTGCTGGGGATCTTCGGGGGGACGGACTTCAGTTACCTTACCGTGACGCTGGGGAGCGGCGAGAATGCCCCGGTGCTCAATTACGGCAATTTTATTACGGCTGTCATCAATTTCCTGATCACGGCGCTGGTGATCTTCTGCCTGATCAAGGGAATCAATGCCATAGGGTCGAGAGTGAGGAAGAAGGAGGAGGCGGCACCGGCTGCGCCCACTACCAAGAAATGTCCCTACTGCCTCAGCGAGATTCCCGTGGAGGCCGTCCGGTGCGCCCACTGCACCTCCCATCTGGATGAGGAGTAGAGCAGGGGAGTGGCCCATGCCGTACAGGGACATGGGAAGCGGAGCAGTTCTTTTACTTGGGGGTGGTGCATAGATGGCGTTTGGGTTTGACAGGAAAAGGGCGGCGGGCAGGTCGGCGCTGCTCTGTCTCGGAATCATTCTGATGCTGGGAGGCTGCGGCGGCGAGGGGGAGAAGACCCGCAGCGCCATAGGCATGATTCAGGAGCTGAATTATGCGGAGGCGCTGGAGGTGCTGGACACGGCGCAGGAGGAGGGCGAGAACCTCCGGATGGTGAACAGGGCGAGGGGCATCGCCTACATGGGGATGACGGATTATGATCAGGCCGCCGCCTGCTTCGAGGAGGCTCTGGCGGACAGCAACGGTCTGGTGAAGGACGTGGATTTCGACCTGAATTTCTATCTGGCGGCAGCCTATACGAAAAGCGGCCGTTACAGTGAGGCGGAGCCCGTCTACGATGCCATACTGGCCCTGCGCCCTGAGGAGAAGGACGCTTATTTCCTGCGGGGGAACGTGCGCCTGCAGCTGGGGAACCATGACGGGGCCAAGGAGGACTTTGACAAGGTGATCTCTCTGGACCCGTTCAATTATGACAGAGTCATAGAGATCCACGAGGTGCTGGACTATTTCGGCTACGGCGAGGAGGGAAGAGTCTATCTCAAGGCAGCTCTGGAGACCGGTGAAAAGCTGATGGACAAGTACGCCGTGGGGCGGATCTATTATTATCTGGGGGAGTACCAGAGCGCATGTCTGGCTCTGGAGGAGGCCAGGGAAAAGGGCGGCGCCGAGAGCTATCTCTATCTGGGCAAGGCCTACGAGGCCACGGGGGACTACAATTACGCCGCAAATGTCTACAACAGCTACATCAGCAAAACGGGCGGAACGCCGGAGGTCTATAACCAGCTGGGCCTGTGCGAGATGGCCAAGGGGGAATACCAAAAGGCGCTGGATGCCTTTCAGGCGGGAAAGCAGATGGAGAACACATCCATGCTGCAGACACTGTCCTTCAACGAGATCGTAGCCTATGAGCATCTGGGGGAGTTCAGGCAGGCCTATGGGCTGATGGAGACGTATCTGAAGAATTATCCGGATGACGAGCAGGCAAGGCGGGAGCAGGAGTTTCTGTCCACCAGATAAGAAGGCTATATTTTACATAGACAGAGTAGCTCAGGGACAAGAAAGCTTCGGAAAAGTCCCGGATAGGACAGGAAGGTTCGGGATGCAGAATGGCCTCGGACAGAAAGGGGCCTGGCATGCATGGAGAAAGGTTTCGGGCAGGAATGATTTCCGGTGGAAGGCAAGGCAATATAAAAAGTTTCAGGCGATAAGGGGTTTTTGAACGATAGGAATGGAAAAGGCAAGAAAAAACGAGGGAAAAGCGGTAACGATCTACGATATAGCGAAAGAGGCGGGGGTGTCGGCGGCCACTGTGTCAAGAGTCCTGACCAGCAATGCCAACGTGCGTCAGGACAAGAAGGATAGGGTTCTGCAGCTGATGGAAAAGTATGACTTCACGCCCAATGCTCTGGCCAGAGGGCTCACCGACACCCGAAGCAAGGTGATCGGCATCGTGGCGGCAGATGTGCGAAATCCCTTTTATTCAGAACTCTTCGTAGCCTGTGAGCTGGCCGCCAGCGAATACGGCTACATGGTACTGCTGGGCAATTCGCTGGGGGATCCCATGCGGGAGGCGCTTCAGCTGGAGAAATTTCAGGAGCAGCGGGTGGATGCTGTGATCCAGATCGGCGGGCGGGCGGACGATATGTTTCTCAATCCCGATTATCTGGAAAAGGTGAAGCAGGTCACGGGCCGGATTCCCATGGTGACCACGGGCAATCTGGAGGGTCCCCGCTGCTATCAGGTGCGAATCGACGACAGAAGAGGAATCGAATTGATCATGGAGCATCTTGTGGGGCAGGGGCATCGAAGGATCGCCTTTGTAGGCGGCTGGAGGGATACGATTGCGTCCACCCACGACAAGTTCCGGCGTTACATTCAGCTGCTGGATCAATACGGGATTCCCTTCCGGCCGGAGCTGGTGGGGGAGCACGGCGGTTATGACTCGGAAAGCGGGTATGCGACCATGGCTGCCATGCTGGCGCAGGGCCATGTACCCACGGCAGTGATCGCCGTCAATGACTCTACTGCGGTGGGAGCCATGAAGAGCATACGGGCGGCTGGATTCCGGATCCCGGAGGATATTTCCGTGATCAGCCATGACAACAGCTATATGACGGAGCTGGTGGTTCCTGCGCTGACAAGTGTGGAATACCATTATCGGCATTTCGGGGAAGTGCTGGTAGAGACGGTCATCCATGTCATAGAGGGGCAGGAGCCCCCTGCCCGCCAGCTGGTGGAGCCCACGCTGGTGGTGCGGGACAGCACGGCCGCTGTCAGGGCTTCCTGAGGGCCGTCGCTTCAGCGGCGCCCTGAAGCAGTTTTCTGTATTCACGGGGATTTGTGTTATAATATTTTCGGAAGGCGGAAGAGAAATGCTCCGCAGAAGAATATCCCAGGGCCTCTGCAATGGAGGCGATGCTTCTTGTCTTATCAGAGAGCAGAATGGCGGCGGCCGACATGCGGGCCTCCGCTTTTTTCTGTTGGAAGGTCTTCCCATAATATTCCGTCAGCAGCCGCTGGGTCTGTCTGGGGCTGAGCTTCAGCCTGCGGGCCAGAACGTCAAGGGACAGAGAAGGATACTCGTAGAGGAAATATTCTTCAATGATCACCGACTGGGAATGGGCAAGGTCGCTGCGGGCAAAGGAGGTCTGGGAGACTCGCCGCTGCTCATAGTTTCGGACCGTGTGAATCAGAAGCTGGGACAGAAGCGCCTCCACCTGGTTCTGGTAGCCGATGTAGCGGTGGGAGAGCTCGTCGAAAAGCTGTTTCATCAGCGAGTGCATTCCCTGGGTATCCTTCCCGATCCAGAAGGGCATGGAGGTAAAGGCCTCCATCACCGGGGAGGGCTTCTTTGACCGGAGGTTTCCGAAGGTTTTCAGATAGACGCAGTACTCCTGCATGGGATCCTCCTGCAGGGGGGTCTGGGCGTGCTCCACATGGGGGCCGGTGACGAACAGCATGTTGGGCGTGATGTCATAATGCCGTCCCTGCGCCTCCAATTTCCCGTATCCGAAGGGAATGTAGTGAATCTCGTAGCAGCCGCTGCCGTGGCTGTGGGCGGGGATGCTCCGGGTAAAGCGCTCAAAGGCGATGTTCAGCCCGTGGACGGGGATGCCGTCCAGCGTGAAGCGGATGTTCATGTCCGTGTAAAGTGTTCTCAAGCTTTCACCTTCTTCTTTTTTCTGTACATTCTGTCCTGCCGGAAGCAGGGACTGCCGGGGGCAGCTGACTCTTTTTCTCTATTTATGATACCACACAACCTATAAAAATGCGACATTTTTATTCACAGATGGGCAGGAAATGAGCTTGTACGGAGAGGGGCCGCTGTTATAATAAAAGTATGGCAAAAAGCACCTAAAAAATCTGCAAAAAAGAATCTGTAAAAAACGGGAAAAAGAATCTGGGAAAAGCAGAAAGGGGTGCGGAAAGAGAGGGAATGGATTCATGGCAGTGAAAATGTTGATGAAGGGGGCGGTGCTGCCCGGGAACAGCACCGTGGAGCTGAAGGACTTCGAGGTGCCCGTGCCGGGGCACGGACAGGTGCTTTTGCAGACAAAGGCTACCACTATCTGCGGCAGCGACATCCGCTGCATCTACCGGGAGCACACGGGAAAGGGGCCTGAGGGCTACATTCCCGGCATGGTGGCGGGACACGAGCCCTGCGGCGTGATCGTGCAGGAGGGAGAAGGGCTGAAGCGGTTCAAGAAGGGTGACAGGGTCATCGTGTACCATATCTCCGGCTGCGGCGTGTGCAACGACTGCCGGAGGGGCTATTACATCTCCTGCAAGAGCAGGTTCCGTCAGGCCTATGGCTGGCAGCGAAACGGCGGCATGGCGCCTTACATTCTGGCGGAGGAAAAGGATCTGATCGCACTGCCCGACCAGCTGACCTATAAGGACGGCGCACAAGTGGCCTGCGGATTCGGCACGGTGTACGAGGCCATCGAGAAGATCGGCGTGTGCGGCAACGACGCAGTGCTGGTGACGGGGCTTGGCCCGGTGGGGCTTGCGGCCCTGATGCTGGCCAAGGCCATGGGAGCGAACCAGCTGATCGGGGTGGAGATGAACGACTATAGGATCGATCTGGCCAAGAAGCTGGGGCTTGTGGATCATGTGTTCAAGCCGGGGGAGGATGCGCTGGAGAACATTCTTACCGTCACCGGCGGCAGAGGCGTGGAGAGGGCCATCGACGCCTCCGCCAACGACGGGGGCAGGCAGCTGGCCATCCGGGCCACAAGGGAATGGGGCAAGATCGCCTTCGTGGGGGAGGGCGGAACCTGCACCTTCAACCCCAGCCCGGACATCATTCATGGACAGAAGACAATATATGGATCATGGGTCACTTCGCTGTGGAAGATGGAGGAGCTGGTGGAGCGGCTGGTGCGCTGGAACATCCATCCAGAGGATCTGATCACCCATGAGTTTTCCATCGAGCAGGCGGCGGAGGCCTACCGGCTCATGGCAGAGGGAAACTGCGGCAAGGTGGCGGTGACCTTTGCCGACTGAGGCCCAAGCCTGTATGCATGGATATTGACCCGGCCGCAGCGGCATGACCAGCGCCGCTCTGACCCGGGATGAACCGTTGCGCCCGGCAGGCCAGCGCCGCTCTGACCCGAGATGAACCGTTGTGCCCGGCAGGCCAGCGCCGCTCTGACCCGGGATGAACCGTTGTGCCCGGCATGACCAGCGCCGCTCTGACCCGGGATGAGCCGTTGCGTCCGGCAGGCCAGCGCCGCAGAACGCAGCGTGGGCAGTTTCGCTGCAGAGCCTACAGAAATTTGAGAGAGGTGAATATGATTACGGAAAACAGAATCGATCAGGATAAGATACCCTATAGGACATTGTACAGCGGAGAAAGGATTCCCGGCGTGGGTCTGGGAACCTTCGGCTCAGACAAATACGGCCCGGAGCAGGTGGCAGAGGCGGTTTACGGGGCAGTGCGGTACGGCTACCGTCTTATTGACTGCGCCTCTGTCTACCAGAACGAGGACCGCATCGGGGAGGTGCTGGGGCGCATCATGGCGGAGGGCACGGCCAAGCGCAGAGAGCTGTTCGTCACCTCCAAGGTATGGAACGATATGCACGGGGAGGGGAAGGTGGCGGAGTCCTGCGAAAAGAGCCTCAGGGATCTGGGGCTGGATTACCTTGACCTATATTTCGTCCACTGGCCCTTTCCCAACTATCATGCGCCGGGCTGTGCCGGCGATTCCCGGAATCCTGATTCCAGACCCTTCTCGGCGGAGGAGTTCATGACTGCGTGGAGACAGTGCGAGGAGCTGGTGGACCGGGGGCTGGTGCGGCATATCGGCATGAGCAACATGACGATCCCCAAGCTGGAGGCAGTGCTGCCCCTGTGCAGGATACAGCCTGCTGCTCTGGAGATGGAGCTGCATCCTTCCTTTCAGCAGCCGGAGCTGTTTGATTACGCCGTAAGCCGCAGCATCCTGCCCATCGGCTATTGCCCTATCGGCTCCCCCTCCAGGCCGGAGCGGGACAGGACGGCGGAGGACGTGGCGGACACTGCCCTGCCCGCCGTCCTGGCGGCGGCCCGGGCCCACGGGGTGCATCCTGCGGTGGTCTGCCTGAAATGGGCGGCCCAGAGGGGGCAGGTGCCCATTCCCTTTTCCGTGAAGGCTCCCCAGTATATCTCCAATCTGAAGTGTGTCACGGAGGATCCCCTCACCGCAGAGGAGATGGAGGCCATCCGCAGGGAGGACAGAGACTGCCGCCTGATCAAGGGACAGGTCTTCCTCTGGGAGGGCGCAAGGGGCTGGGAGGATCTCTGGGACCCGGAGGGCGTGATCGTAAAATAGAGAGTGTTTTGCGCTTGGAGCGGAGAGACGGAACTGGGATCCAAAGACGGGAAAAACAGTCTCGGAACGGAAAGCGCCCGGAAGGATTTGCGGACGCATGGTTTTGCGGCCGAAAAGCCTTCCCCGACAAGGGCGCTTGGAGCGGAGAGACGGAACTGGAACCCAAAGACGGAACTGGAACCCAAAGACGGGAAAAACAGTCTCGGAACGGAAAGCGCCCGGAAGGATTTGCGGAC
>CANOFQ010000108.1 GCA_947565325.1 uncultured bacterium | reverse complement strand
TAGATGCGGAGAGGCGAACCTTGTTTAGTGATATGGCACAGAGCCATGGGCAGGTGAAGATATATGAAGCGTATTTTGATAACGGGGAAGGGCAGCTATATCGGTACGTCCTTTGAGAGGTATGCCGGGAGCCGGTACCCGGGGGAGTTCGAGATCCATACCCTTGACATGAAGGACAGCCTCTGGAGGGAAAAGAGTTTTTCCGGCTATGATGCGGTATTTCATGTGGCGGGCATCGCCCATGCGGATGTGGGCGACGCAACGGAGGAGGACAAGCAGAGGTATTATGAGGTCAATACCCGTCTGGCTCTGGATACGGCGGCCAAGGCGAAGGGGGAGGGCGTGGCCCAGTTTGTGTTCATGAGCTCCATGATCGTGTATGGGGCACGGGAAAAGGTGACCTTAGACATGGTTCCGGCTCCCGAAAATTTCTACGGAGACAGCAAATGGCAGGCGGACAAGGGGATCAGGGAGCTTTCGGAGGAGGGCTTTCAGGTGGCCGTGCTGCGTCCGCCTATGGTGTACGGCCCGGGCAGCAGGGGGAACTATCCCAAGCTGGCCGGGATGGCGAAACGGCTGCCCCTGTTTCCTGATGTGAAGAACCGCCGTTCCATGCTTTACATTGAGAACTTGTGTGAGTTTCTGTGCCACATTATCAGGGAAGGCAGGGGAGGTGTGTTTTTTCCCCAGAATCGGGAGCCGGTCAGCACCGGCCAGCTGGTAAAAGAGATTGCCAAATGTGCGGGACACAGGATCTGGGTGACATCCCTGCTGGCCCCCGGAGCAGCTCTGGGGAAGCATATGCCGGGAAAGATCGGGAGCTTGTGCAGAAAGGCCTTCGGCAGCTGTTATTATGAGGCGGGCATGGGGGAAACGGGGTGGGATTACCAGGTGGCGGGATGGAGCGAATCCGTCAGGAGGACGGAGGCAGGGAGTCAGACGGCGGAGGGCGGGTGTCTTGCGCCGGCAGAGTCTGCCGGCAGTCGGATCACATCGGAAAAGACCGATGGATGCGGTGTAGTGGGCACAGATGCGGTGCGGGAGAATGGCTCGGCGGTCGGAGCAGATGCGGTGCAGGAGAACGGGCAGGTGGCCCGGTGGCATCCGCTGATGTCCATTACAACTGCCACTTACAACAGCGAGAAGACCCTTGCCAGAACCATCGAGTCCGTGCTGAACCAGACCTATGACAATATAGAATACATTATTGTAGACGGGCTTTCTCAGGATCGGACGCTGGAAGTAGCGGAGAGCTACCGGGAACGCTTCGCCGAGAGAGGTTTTTCATATAAAATCGTCTCGGAGCCGGACGCAGGCATGTACGATGCCATCAACAAGGGAATCCGCCTGTCCCGGGGAGAGATCATCGGCAATATCAATTCCGACGACTGGTACGAGCCGGAGGCCGTAGAGAGGGCCGTGAACTATATGGCGGAGACGGACTGCGAGTATATGTATGCGGATCTGCGCATAATAAGGACGGACGGCTCCAGCTTTGTCAAACGAGCCAGGCGGCAGAGGATGGCCACCTCCAGAGGCTGGAACCATCCCACCCAGTTCGCCCTGCGGCGGCTCCATGAAAAATTCCCCTATAAGCTGGAGAGCCTTCATGATGATTTTGACTTGTTCCTGAAGGTGAGACGGGCCGGCTGCCGGATCGGGGTTCTGAATCAGGTGCTGGCAAACTTTACCCTTCAGGGGATGAGCCATGACAAGAGCCTTCGGGCTGCGGCGGCGAGGGGAAGATGCAGGTACCGCATCTATCGGAACAATGGATATGGGCCATGGTATATGCTGGAGTGTATCATGATAGAGGCGGCGAAGCTGGTGCTGGGGTAGAGGGGCGGCAGGACAGCTGCAGAGGCAAAGCAGGGGGGCAGCTGCGGACAGCAGAGGTAGGGACAATCGGGCTGGCGCCGGGATAAGGCCGGAGGGGCGGCTGCAGAGGCAGAGCAGGCAGGGCAGAGAGCCCGGAAAAGCCTGCATTTACCGCATGGATCGGTTGTTCGGAAGATTGACAAAAGGCGGCATTTTTGATAGACTGGGTCTATGGTTTGTTCGGGGACAAGCCTCCGAATCAGTTCTTCCGGAACAGTTTCCGCATATCATAGAACTAAGATAAATTGGGATGCAGTACTTGCTGTTAGGATGGCTGGCATGACATTCCAAAAACAGATAGGCTCCTCCATACACAGTGGACATGAGGTGCAAATTATGAAGCATATGAATACAACAGAACATACAGGATGGCAGGACGACATTGTTTCTACATTGTGCGGTTCCTGCGACTGTGTTCTGGAAGCGGATACATGGGAAGACCTGAAGGAGCATAGGGTGCGGAGGCTGCCCATTAGCTTTTCGAACCTGCCGGAGGCTGCCAAGATTTGGGGCGGGCTGCTGGCAATGGAGGCGGGCATACAGGACTGTGTCAGAAGCGGGAGACTCTGGAGCCGGGAAGCGGATGTCCAGAAAGAGGATGCCATAGAAAGCATAGGGCGCTACGTGGCGCTGTATCTGTCTCTGTTGGGATTGCTGGTGAGCGAAGTCAAGAAAAGAAGGGAAAAAGAGTGTGGCGAGCTTATACAGCAGCTTGAACTGCTGATGCGCTGGAAATGCTGTATGCTGAGCTTTGAAAATGAGCTGCTGATCCCTCCCTGCCATCCCATTGAGCTGGCGGCCAGAGTTTTGGCGGAATATCCTCGGGAGAAAGGGGACGGGGAGCTGGTTAATGCCATAAAGCAGGTCAGGAGGAGGGCGCAGGCCAGATATCAGATTGCTCTTTCGGATCAAGTTTTTCTGATAAACCGTAGTGAAGAAAACCATAAATACAATTGGGCCCGGTCTATTCGCAGGGCAGGCAGCCTGACGAAGATATCATCCATAAGGTTCATAGAAAAGGCGGCGCATTTCATGGATGTAAATCAGAAAAAGGAAGTGCGCATGGCCTGCGTGGGAGAGGTGCAGGAGCCGAAGCTGGTAAAGGAATATTTTCAGGGGAAGGGCTGCAGGGTGGAGCTGTTTGAGCTTAAGCGAAGGATAGTGGAGGACGGGAGGCTTTTATTTGGCGTTGACTCTGAAGAGGAAAGGCTGAGGGAAGACGACAAGAGGAGCTTTAATTTGCTGCTGCTCTCCGATCTGCAGGCACTTTTCAAACAGTTTGACATAGTGCTTTTCATGGACGAGGGATGCTTTTACAGTGCCGGACAGGCGAGGAAGACCAGTGAGGAAAAATCTGTTCTGGAGCAGCTGGAATGGCTGCGGAGGATGGCGGAGGGAACAAGGCAGACGGATAAGCGGCTCCGATGGTATTTAGATGAATTCGATATAGTGGGAAAGTGGCTGAACGGACTGAACACAGATGAGACAGCGGAGCTGCAGTTTGACGAGAAGCTGTTTCAGGGGATTCATAATGCTATGGTGCCGGGCTGTGACGTATATCTTTATATCAGTCAGGGCCGGCAGGTGGGCGATATAGATTTATACGAGAGAAATGTCTGCAATGACGAGAATTATGAAGGCAGAAGTATGGCAGTCTACAAGGTGCCTTGCGACCGTCAGGAGTCGGATGCCCTGATTGAGAGTGTGGAGACACTGATGAAGGCGGTGCCAGAGGAAATTCTGGTGGATGTCTGGAAGCTGGTGAAAGGGGTCAGCGAAGAGTATCAGGCTTCGTTTATAAAAAAGCTGGAGGGGCTCCACTGGACAGAGGCTGTGGATATTCTGAAGAATACTTTTTTGACGGTCAATGTCTGCGAGGTTCATGAGCAAAAGGGAGTAATGTTCGGCTTAAAGACTGACCTGGGCTTAGCTGATTCTGAAAACGTGATGAAGAAGCTGACAGGATTCCTGGGGGAGCTGCTGGAGGAAGGCTTTAAGGAAGGCGGAACCGCATGCGTTTCCGGCTATATAAAACGTCTGGTAGGCAATGCAGTGGTGTCCAGAGGAAACAGTGTGAGAGACATTCTGCTGGGGTATTTGCTGAAGAAGGGCTACTTCGACGGACGTGTCGTCTGGGAAATCCAGCCGAAGACGGTGGAGGGGCTGAAACGGACGGAAACGCTTTCAGACGGACTGTTCGAGGCCAGAAGAACAGCTTATTCTGCCATGAGTAATCTGGAAAAATATCAGCTCAGAGACTATGACAGGCGGGAGGTGTTCTTGTTCAGCGAATTCAGGGGAACCTATTGTGGGAAAATAAGCGCAAGGTCTTTTTTAGGGCTGATACAGAGCATTCATCAGGTCTGTGCGGAGCTCGGCTATGAAAAGAGCAGCTTGTTTGGTTACAGCGACATCAGGGGGGATAAAATAAAATGGGTAAGATGAGATTCCACATTGTTCATTCGGTGAAGGGAGGATGCGGGAAAACCGCATTCTCCCTTTTTAAGGCTATGGAACTGGCGGCATCCGCCGCAGAGGAGCCTCAGGCCAGAGTGCTGCTGCTGGATGCGGATCTGAAGGGCTCAGGCTTAAAGACCCTTATCTATGCCAAGGATCAAAAGACTTATGAAAACAAAGGGGAAAATGGCGGTAAAAAGTGGCTGGAGGACATTGAAGATCTGATGAAAAGCCTAAAAAACCTGAAGGATAAGGGCGGAACCGGATTAGTGAAGAAAACGGATAAAAACGCATTTTTGTTTCGTCAGGAGTTCAAGGAGAAGACGGTGAATGATTTCCTTGAGGGGAAATGTGAGGCAGTTTCCGACGTTGTGGTGGAAGGGGCAGTGTTTTCTCCCAAGGAAAACGGAGAAGATGAGGAACAGACAGGGTTTAACGGATATCTGGATTTCATATTCTGTTCGCCGAGGGACAAGGACAAGAAGGCGCTGCGGTATGAATGCGGGGAGCAGCCTCTGCTGGACATGGGAAAATTCCGGCTGAGAATGCGGAAGCTTTTAAAGGGAATATGCGGCTGCGGGGCAGACGACGGGAAGGGTAAAAAGGATAAGGAACGGGGACAGTATACGGACGTGGTGATAGACATGCCGGCAGGCGACGACGGATACGCATTGGTTCTGCTGGAGCTTCTGCGGGGATTTGTGCGGAAGAGAGAGGAAAAGGACGAGATATATTATTATGTACTCACCAGCGGCGACAGGAGTCATCTGGATGCGGCAGTGGAGATTCTCATCAGGGAGATGGAGGACTCGTCAAAGGAGAATCCTTATGATAAGATCCATCTGGTCTATAATGAGGTTCATGAGGAGGAGTTTGAGGGGTATGAAGACAAGAAGAAGAGGGAACCAGTGCTGGCTCCGCTGGAAGAGAGTCTGGGGAGTGGCGCTTCTTCTCTTGTGGAGATTAAAAACACGTTTCAGCAGCTGTACTATAAATTCTGCAGGAGCGACCAGAGACCTTCTTTCAAATATGAGTTATTAGAACTGTAACGAGCGGGAAGCATAACGAGCCGGAAACATAAAAGGGGGATATGATCATGGCAAAGTTTGATTTTGGTTCAATGCAGGAGTTTATACGGCGATTTGACGTCATTGAACACAAATATCTGCGCTATTTTAAGAAGGAGGAGGCGGATAAGGGATCGCAGCAGGATCAGGAGGAAAATCAGTGCAATGTGACAGAGGAGGAGAAACTGCGGCAGGAGCTGGAGGAGAAACTGCGACAGGAAGCGGTTGAGAAACTGCGGAAGGAGCTGGAGGAGAGACTGCCGCCCCGGCGTACCGAGGGATGGACATTGGACGAAATCGAGGATACCTATCAGACCCTGCAGATGGTGTATGAGCAGCAGGAGGAGGAGTCTTGTGAGATCATAAAGGCTGCATCGGAGAAATTTCTGGGAGAATATGTGCAGATAGACGGGATCGGTCAGTTGTTCCGTTCCTCCTACTTCTATTTTGAATGGATGATGCATCTGGAATACAGCAAGAAAGAACATGACTATACATATTACAGAGACCACTATATACATCAGGTAAGGAATATGTATGAGATGTTTATGTTTTTGGACAAGCTGAAATATGAGGAACTGTGCCGCAATCTATATGAGAGCCTGAACAATAAGGTGGGGGAGCTGATACGGGAGAGTGTTCGGAAAGAGCTGCACTGTGGGTCGGAGGAGTGGGAAGAGGCATGGGAGCTGATGAATCTGGCTCAAGAGGAGAAGGAACGGATGCTTTACGGGTATCTGTTTCATACAGCGGCGATTCTGGCAGCGCTCCTCCATGACATCGGCTATCCGATTGCCTACATAGGGCGCACGGTGCGGGAACTGGGGGAATTTGTGCCTTTTTCTCATCTGTTCGTTCAGGAGGTGGAGACCATATCCACGATTCATTCCGTCCTGCAGGACAGCCTTCTGTATAGAGTAGCGGGGCATAAGGAGGTGGCGAAACGAGTAGGGGCCAAGGATCATGGCGCTTTGTCTGCCGTGATTCTGCTGTACAAGTATTATGACAGCGGAAAAATTACAGATTTATCTCCGATCAGGAGGGCCGCAGTGGAGCTGGCGGCGCTGATGATCTACAACCATACTTTAAAGTATAGGAACCTTGGAGAGAAGGGCGAAAATTATAAGAACATCTTTCGGGAAAATCCCATGTCATTTTTGTTCCGGCTTTGCGACGACCTGCAGGAATGGAACAGAGTCTACTTTGAAATCAGCAGAAGGAGCAACTTCTTTGTCTGCGGGAACTGCCTTATGCCGCTGACAAGGAGCCCGGAGGAAAAGAGGGGTTCGCTAAAGGCCCGGGAAAGAGGGTATTCCTGCTGGTGCGGCGAGAATCAGGGAAGGAATACAACCACGTTCGCCTATCGCAGACTGATTAACGTAGATGCATGTACTTATGTAGAGGTAGAGGCAGATATGGAGACGGAGAGCGGAAGGGGACATCAGATAATCCGGGTCGTCTATGACAAGGCAAGACTGCTGCAGATCGCTGCCTACAATTCCTCCTTTGCTATGAAGCGTGGGGAGGGTATATGGGAGATCAAGAAGATGCTGGAACGACAGCCCAAATTTCCCGACACCTTTCTGGATTTTTTTGTTTCCAATAATCCAATCCTATTGAAGGCGGAAATTCTGGCCGAATGGCTGAAAGGGCATGATAAGACATTTGACAGTTTTGTGAGAGCCTGCGTGGATGAAATCGAATATGATGGAGACGGAAAAAACGAGAGAACAAGGGAAGGAAAGCGGAAAAAGCTGGAAATGCAGATAAAGGAATGGCTGTCTGCACCGAAAAGCTTCTGGAAGGAAAAGAAGGCGATATTGAGGTCGGAAGTGGAAGAGCAGGCAAGCTGGAAGGCAGACGGCGTTTCAAAACCCAAGAATCGGCTGAGTGTGGATTATATGTGGGATAAGACCGACTTCTATTTTTGTATGGCGTTTGTGGGGGAGCTTCTGCAGAGGCTGGATAAGAGGATCTGGCATAAGTCAAAGGATACTGAAAGTGAACGAAAATATCTCAAGGACATGATAAAATGCGCAGAAGACATTATATGTCAGAGGTTTGAAATCAAAAATGTGCAGGAGAAAAAGCTGGTAGGGCTGGCGCTTTATCATAAGACGAGGCAGTTTGACTGGGAGCAGTTCAAGAAAATCGATTCGGAGGAGGATAAAGAGCTGTATCTTTCGGCATTTCAGCATAATCGTTACGACTGTGATCTTGTGGACGGCTACGTTGAGGAGGAGACCTATGGCAGCATAAAGCGGGAGGCTTGGGCACAGTCAAAAATAGGCGTCCTTGTGTGGCCGAGGTATGATTATTATTCTGACTATTATTTATACTATACTGTGGCGGGGATGTCCAAATGATATAGCACTGACATTCGGACGATGCATGGCAGGCACATACAGGTGCGAAAGGTGGGGAAAATTGTCATGGGACGGGCTTTTGCCATAAGGATACGGGCAAATTCATTGACTTGATTTAGGTTATATGGTACAGTGTTTATGGCGGAAAGAGGAAGCGCAGGACATGCGGATAGGGATTGATCTGCTCTGGGTCAGACACGGCATATGCGGCGGCACGGAGTCGGTGGCCAGAAATCTGATACGGGGCTTCGGCGAATACGACAAGCAAAATGAATATGTCCTTTTTGTTGCCCGGGATAACAGGGAGACTTTTCAGGAATACCTTTCCTATGGCAATATGAGGGAGGTTGTATGCGGAACCGATTCCGGGGTGCCATGGAGGAGGATTGTCTGGGAGAATCTGTATCTGGACAAATATGCCCGGAAGAACGGTGTGGATGTGATGTTTATTCCTGTCTACAGTAAAACGAGAACATGGGGGAGCAGGATGCCTTATGTCTGTGTCATCCATGATCTGCAGGCAGTGCATTATCCTCAGTACTTTTCCGCCGCAAAACGAAGGTTTTTTAAATATGCATGGAAATATGCCTGCCGTACATCACAGAGAATCGTGACGGTGTCGGAGTTCTGCAGGGAAGACCTGATAAGATATTATCCTTTTGCAAAGGATAGGATAGTGACGATCTATGACCCTGTGATAAGCGAAGGCTCGCCGGTGCCTTTTGAGAAGCTGAAGACGAGGTATGGTGTGGAGTCCGGGCAGTACTATTATTGTGTCAGTTCTCTGCTGCCTCATAAGAATCTGTCCACTGTGTTAAAGGGTATGGCGGCCATGAAGGAGCAGGGCGGCGGGCTTAAGCTGGTTTTAAGCGGTGTCGGCGGCGGAGAAGGAGAGTTCAATGAAAGGCTGAAGGCTCTGGGCATCGAGGACAGGGTGGTACAGACAGGCTTTGTCTCGGATCAGGAGAGGGACTGCCTATATGAAAACTGCAGGGTATTCTTGTTCCCAAGCATTTTTGAGGGCTTCGGGATGCCTCCGATTGAAGCCATGCGCAGGGGCAAGAACGTGGTGATGACCGAAAAGTCATGTCTTCGGGAGATCACGGAGGGAAAGGCGTTTTATGTGGAGGATCCCATGAACGTAGAGGAATGGCTGGCAATGATCCGGACTGCGGAGGGGGTTCCGGGCAGGGTGGAGAAGTTCGAGAAATACGAGCCCGAAGCCATAGTGGCGCAGTATGCGGCGCTGTGGGCGGAGGTGGGGAATTCGGCAAAGGTGGCCGGGGAATAGGTGCGGCGGCATGGATCGGGAAAAGAGGCGGACAATTTCGGGAACGGATGGAGAAGAGCCGGGAAAGGGTAAGCCCGGGATCAGATGGAGAAGAACCGGGAAAGAGTAAGCCCGGAACCGGGTGGAGAAGAGCCGGGAAAGGGTAAGCCCGGAACGAATGGAAATAAGTGGGAATACAGATGAACGAGAAGCAGGTATATGAAGGGATATATGACAAGGTGGCCGGGAATCTGGCTGCAGCAGGAGGGGTGTTCGAGTATGGGAGAAACACTTTCCTCTGTGACGTGGGAGGGCACCCTCAGAGGGTCAGTGTAGAGAAGTATCTGGGACTTTCGAACCTTGAATTCATGGAAGCAGTATATGTGGCGGCATTGAAACGCCTCCCGGACAGACGAACCGTGGAATTCTGGGAAGAAAAACAGGGGCTGCCCAGAGAGGAGTTTCAGAGAGAGGTTCTCGGATGCCTGGCCAACTCCAGCGTGGCAGCCATCAACCATATCTGTCTGGCGGACAACCCCTATTTTCAGTACAGACGGGGCCTACGGCAGAGGGCACTGGGGCTGCTGTACGGTCTGACCGATAAGTCGAACCTGCGTGAGTTCGGAAAGAAGCTGCCGGCGCCCGTGCAAAAAATAATCAGGAAGATATTTTTATGAAGATATATATAGATGTCAGCGTATTGACTCTGGCAACATTTGTCACAGGCATTCAGCGGGTGACAAGAGAGGTGGCCGTCCGATTCATCCAAAGGGGCGGAGACAACATTTGGCTGTTGCATTATAATGCGGCAAAAAATGCATACCGAAGAATTGACAATAAGCTGTTCTGCGACTATTATCTGCGGGGCAGAGGCGTCAAGAACAAGATGATAACCAGAGGGGAGGTTCCGCTGGAGGAGATCGGGGACGGAAGCGTGTTTTTTGACTTGGATGCGGCATGGATGAGCCGGGTGAAAAGAAGCTATCTGCTGCCCATATTGAAGCGTCAGGGGGCGAGAATCGTCGCTCATATTTATGATATAATATCCATTACCCATCCTCAGTACTGCCTGCAGAGAGGGGTATACAACTTTATGGATTTTGTGGGGGCCCA
>CANOFQ010000107.1 GCA_947565325.1 uncultured bacterium | reverse complement strand
GGGGCTGTTCAACAATCTGATCAATGTGACGCTGCTGATCATCGTGAACAAGATATCGGCGAAGCTCAGCGATACTTCGCTGTGGTAGGGAGGTGGAAGCTTGATGAGTGCAAGATTAAAAAAGCATAAGAGGTTTTTCGGAAGCGATAAGGCTTTTGATATCGTGAATATCGCACTTCTGACCGTGGTGCTGCTGATATGCGCCTATCCGCTGTGGTTCATCATCGTTGCGTCTGTCAGTAATCCTGATCTGGTGAACACGGGCAAGGTATGGCTCTGGCCCCGGGACGTTTCCTTCACGGGCTACAAGAATCTGTTCGGGGATCCCAGCATCATGAGGGGCTATCGGAACACGCTGATCTACACCTTCGGCGGCACTGTGCTGAACCTGCTGGTGACGCTGCCCGCAGCCTATGCATTGTCCAGAAAGGACTTTGTGGGAAGAAAGTTTTTCAACATCATGTTCTTGGTGACCATGTTCTTCAGCGGAGGGCTGATTCCCACCTTTTTGACCGTGAAGTCTTTGGGATTGTATAATAATCCCTGGGTCATGGTAATATTAGGAGCGACGTCCATGACCAATATCATCATTTCCAGAACCTTCTTCCAGAGCAATATCCCGGACGAGCTGGAGGAGGCTGCAAAGATAGACGGGTGCGGCAATTTCAGGCTGTTCTGCCAGGTCGTGCTGCCCATCTCCAGCGCCATTGTGGCGGTCATGGCATTGTTTTTTGCCGTGAACCATTGGAACGGGTACTTCACCGCCATGATCTATATCAGGGACGAGGAATGGAAGCCCCTGCAGATCGTCATGCGGGAGGTGCTGCTCCAGAGCCAGTTCAATGCGGAGATGCTGCAGCAGGGAGGCGACACGCTGGGGATGCTGCAGGAGGAGCTGAGGGCGGCGGAGCAGATACGTTATGCGCTGATCGTGGTGGCGTCCATTCCGGTGATGCTATTGTATCCGTTCATACAGAAGTACTTTGTGAAGGGAGTCACCGTGGGGGCAGTGAAGGGCTGAGCCCTGCGGGATGAGAAAAGTATATGACGAGCCGGCGCAGGTACCTTGAGTCGGCTTGGAATATAGAGCAGTAGACATGCAACAAAAAGCAACGAACTGTAACAAAAGAAAAACCATTTCATCAAAAGGAGGATTATCATGAAAAAAGCTTTGGCTACATTGTTGTGCACGGCGCTGTGCGTAAGCGCACTCTCCGGCTGCGGCAGCGAGGGCGGGGACTCTAAAGAACAGTCCAGCCAGCCTCAGTCCGATGTTTCGGGAGGAGCGGAGGATGATTCTGTCAATGTAACCCCCGTGGGCCAGTACCCCATTGTGGAGGAGCCCATCACGATGAAGATCATGGGAAGAAAGGATCCCGGAGCCCCCAACTGGGACGAGCTGGAGCTGTTCAGGCGGCTGACGGAGATCACCAATATCCAGTTCGAGTTTGAAATGCTGGAGTCCAGCGTTTTCTCGGAGCAGAAGAACATTGCTCTGGTAGGCGGAGAATATCCGGACATGATATGGAGGGATGATTCCTCCGCCACCACGGACGAGGAAACCTACGGCCCTCAGGGAATTTTTCTGGAGCTCAGCGACCTGATCGATCAGTATGCGCCCAATATCAAGGCCATGCTGGATGCCAATCCCGACGTGAGGGCGGCCATTACTTCCCTGGACGGCAAAATCTACGGTCTGCCCTATGTGTTCACCACGGCTACCACTCAGGGACATACGGGCTTCTTTGACAGCCGCTGGATGGAAAACGTGGGGATCACGAAGGTGCCTGAGACCACGGATGAGCTGTACGAGATGCTGAAGGCATTCAAGGAGCAGGACGCCAACGGAAACGGCGACCCCAACGATGAGATCCCCTTCACCTGCGTGGGGCTGAATACCACCATGAGAGATCTGCTGATCCCGGCCTTTACGGGAGTGCCCGACGGTCTGAGCTTCAATATCAAGGACGGCAAGGTTGTCTATGCCCCTGCGCTGCCGGAATATAAGGAATTTCTGCTGTACGCCCATAAGCTGTATGAGGAGGGGCTGCTGGATCCGGAGTTTTCCACCCATACCACCCAGCAGTGGCAGGCAAAGATGAAGTCCGACATGTGCGGCGTGTACAGCGGCTCTCCCACCGGTCTGGATCCTGAGACCACGACCACGAAGCAGCTGAGCCTGCCGCCTCTCACCAGCCCTACCAACAGCGAGAAGGTTTTGAAGAAACCCTTGTATCTCTATCCGGGCAGGGCGTTCATCACCAACAAATGCGAGAATCCGGAAGCGGCCATGCGTCTGCTGGATATGTTCTATGCCACGGAGGAAAATGCCGTATCTGGCTTCTGCGGAACCACCGTGTTTGCCGGCTGGGAAGGGGAGCACTGGGAGTATACTGACGATACCAAGACGGCATATCGGTGGATTGCCCCTGTCACCGGCTTCGGCGACATCAACAAGACCGTGTCCGTCAACATGGAGCTGCCCGGCTACCTGAACTTCCCGGCCATGCCCGTCGGTGCGCCTTTGATGGAAAACAAGGTGGAGCAGGTGAAGGAAATGCAGGTGCCCTATTATACCACCTCTTATCCTGCCAATGCCAGATTTACCGCAAAGGAGTCGGAGAGAGGGAATGTGATTGAGAACGACCTGTATACGCAGGTGGTTATGATGACGACCAAGTTTATCAACGGGGAGGAGAGCATTGACAAGTTTGACGATTATCTGGAAACGCTGGACCATATCGGCCTTCCGGAGCTGATCGATATCAAGGAGGCCGCACTGGAGAGATGGAATGAGGCAATGAAATAGATATCCTCAGGGACATGGGGCAAGAGTCTTCTCAGCCCCCAGAAGGGAGGGGGAGCCGACTTTGGAGAGGCTCCTCTTTCCTTATAAAAGACATAATCCAACACACTGTGCATTTTCCGCATGTCAATAGAGTTAAAAACATTTATCAGCCTATTATGCACTGACACCGAAGCTTATCTAAAAAAATTTATCTGGAAATAGCCCATCTCAAAAGGATACACACATCTTATTAACATAAGAAAGGAGAATTGTCATGAAGAGAGAGGCCAGCTTTGAGGATTACGGGGTCCGGGGGCCTGAGACGGCAGCGGATCATGCGCTGGAGCAGATGCTGGCGGATCCGGAGATACGGGTCGTCCACGGATACACGGACCTGAATTTTACAAGGAGGCACAAGCTGTACCGAGGGCATGTGGAGCTGGATTTTCACGGCTGCAGGGTGACGGGGGCAGGGATAGAGAAGGCCAGGCACAATGATCCCTTCGGAGCGGTGATGCATTTTACGGGGGTTCCCACCGGGGAGCGGCAGGAGCTTGTTCTTGGGGAGCCTCTGCGGGAGCAGTATGATATTTTTCCCGTGCCGGATGCGGACCTGTTCCCCCTATACAGCTGGTGGCAGGTTGCGGTGAACGCTCTGGCCGGAAGGGAGGAAAAGGAGATCGACAAGCTCCTGATGGTCACGGAGCGGATTGACGCTACCCATGTCAGATTCAATTACAAAATGGGATGGCCTCTGGAGGCGGGCAGAAAGCTTACCTATACGGGAATACGGCCCGTGGAGGACGTGGTCATACGCAATATGGTCTTCGAGGGGAACTGCGGGGGCGAGGAGCCGGGAATCTCCCCGGTGGCGCTGGAATATGCGGTAAACTGCAATGTCTACGGCATACGGGCCAGACATACCTATTGGCCGGTGGTGATCCGCAGGCACAACACGGAATTTCGCACGGCAGACTGCAGGCTGGTGAATCCCACGGAGGTGGTGGTGGGAGGCACGGGCTATCTGACCCAGCAGATCCACTGTCTGTACGGGGCGGTGAGGGACTGTACCGTGAGCAACGCCAGACATTTGAACGATTTCACGGGCTGCGCCTATTGCATGGTGGAAAACTGCCACGGGGACGGAGATTTTCACGGCGCCTTCGTCACCCACGGGCAGTTCGAGCATGATCTGACCTATGTGGGAAATTCGGGTCTTTTGTCCTTTGCCAACAGCGGCCCTACCTGGGGCAGCAGCGCAAAGCGGATCACGGTGCTGCGGCATGTGGGCTGCTGGGGGCTGGGCTTTGCCAAGGTCAGCGACCTGACCGTTCAGGACGGGACGTTTCTGCAGACGGAAAAATATCAGGAATGCGGCACCATGCTGCTGAATGCGGACGGCCTGCAACTGCGGGGCTGCAGCGCAAGGAAGCTGGTGCTGACGCAGAGAAGCGATAGGTCCCGCCGTCCCTGCGTGGTGGAGGACTGTTATTTTCAGGAGGGCGTGGAAGTGGCAAGGACGGGAGATGCCCCGGTGACCGGCCGGGTGGCATTGAGGAATATAAGGACCGATGCCGATCAGGAGGAGGAGACACATGAAGAGTAGGATACTGGTGACCATGCCGGAGGGAGAGGTCTTCCGGACGTTTTTCGACGAGGAGAACCGCAGGGCGCTGGAGGCGCTGGGGGAGGTGGAATGGAATCGGGGCAATAGCCAGTTTGCCCCGGAGGAGCTGAAGGAGCGCCTTAAGGGCAAGGACATCTGCGTCACGGGCTGGGGCTGCCCGGCGCTGGAGGAGGACATTCTGGAAAATGCCGGAGAATTGAAGCTGGTGGCCCATACGGGGGGCAGCGTGAAGCCCTATGTGACAGATGCCGTGTACGAGAGGGGGATCCGGGTGGTCAGCGGGAACAGGGTATTTGCGGAGAGCGTGGCGGAGAGCGTGATTGCCTATGCGCTGTCGGCGCTTCGGGACATCCCCTATTACAGCAGGCGTCTGAAGGAGGGGCACTGGCCGGAGCGATTCCGGAACAGAGGTCTTCTGGACCGAAGCGTGGGAATCGTGGGCTATGGGATGATCGCCGGATACGTGGTGCAGATGCTGCAGCCCTTCCACAATTCCATCAAAGTCTTTTCCAGGCATATCGGGGATGAGGAGCTGGAAAAGCAAAAGATGCAGAGGGCGGGGCTGGAAGAGATTTTTTCCGAATGCGACATTATTTCCATACACAGCGGCATGACCAAGGAAAACCATCACCTGATCACGGAGGATCTGCTTCGCAGGATGAAGCCGGGAGCTCTGCTGATCAATACCGCAAGGGGAGCAATCATAGACGAGGAGGCGCTGGTCAGGGTGCTTCGGGAACAGGACATCTATGCCGTTCTGGACGTGTATGAGACGGAGCCTCTGCCGCCCGGGCATCCACTGACTACATGCGAGAGGGCGCTTCTCATGCCCCATATGGGCGGGCCCACCATAGACAGAAGACTGGCGGTGACAAAGGCCGTCATGAAGGACATAGCGCATTTCCAGAAGGGTGAGGGGCTGGACTGCGAGATCGACAGGGCTTATGCGGGAAAGATGTCCGTTTTTTGAGAGCAGGCAAATGCGCAAGCATAAAGGACGCCGCAAGAAGAATGCCTTCAGGATAAGTGCAGTTTAAAAATGTGGTAAGAAAAAGTGTGTTCAAGAAGACTAAGATGCAGAAAAATGCACTGAAGGAAAGAGAATCGCAGAGCAGATGCGAAAAGCAAAAACAAAAGGAACTTCAAATGGCAAGTTCAAAAGGCAGATACGATAGAGCAGATGCAATAAGGAGAGGTGTAGAAATATGGATAAGGTTAAGATAGCCTTGATCGGCGCAGGAGAACGGGGACAGTTTAATTATGCCCCTTATTGGAAGCTCCACAGCCATGAGATGGCCTTCGGGGCGGTGGCGGAGCCTGACAGGGAAAGGCGGGAGAGGTTTGTAAGGGAATATCAGATACCGGCGGAAAACGTATTTGAGCGGGCGGAGGACTTTTTCGCCCGGCCGAAAGCCTGCGACGCAGTGATGATCTGCACGCAGGACGCCCAGCATTTCGAGTACGCCTGCACGGCCATCAGGCAAGGCTACAAGATCCTTCTGGAAAAGCCCATTTCCCCTGATCTGGGGGAATGTCTGGAGCTGCGGAGGCTGGCGGAGGAGTACCACACGGAAATCATGGTCTGCCATGTGATGCGCTATACGAAATTCTACAGAACCATCAAGAAGCTGCTGGAGGAAAAAGCCATCGGAGAGACGGTCAGCATCGTACATACGGAAAACGTGGGCTATTGGCATTATGCCCACAGCTATGTCAGGGGAAACTGGCACAGAAAAGAGGATGCGTCCCCCATGATTCTGGCAAAATGCTGTCATGACATGGACATTCTATGCTGGCTTTTGGACAGCAGGTGTAAAAGTATTTCCTCTTATGGGGATCTGAAGTTTTTCACTGAGGCCAATGCGCCTGCCGGAAGCCCGAAGCGCTGCACCGACGGATGCCCAGTCAGCGGGACATGTCCCTATTATGCGCCGGCGCTGTATCTGTCCGACGACGGCAAATGGCCTACTGCCATTACAAGTCTGGGAGTGGGGACGGATCCGGAGAAGCGCAGGAAGGCCTTGGAGGAAGGGCCTTACGGAAAGTGTGTTTTCCATAATGACAATGACGTGGTGGATCATCAGGTGGCAAGCATGCTGTTCGAAAACGGTGTCACGGTGGCATTTACCATGTGCGCCTTCAGTAATGACTGTGACAGGACGATAACTATTATGGGAACAGAAGGGGAGATCAGGGCCAGCATGGATCATAATACCGTCAAGGTCACCAGATTCGGCCCCGGAATCAAGACGGGGAATTCCCAGGTGATTACCGTGGTGCCCGGCAGTGCCGGACACAGCGGAGGGGACGAGGGGATCATGGAGGAATTTGTAGCGATCCTGAAGGGGGAAAGGGTCAACACCAATACCATTTCCCAGTCCGTGCACAGCCATGTGATGGCCTTTGCGGCGGAGGAGTCCCGGCAGACCGGCAGAACCGTCGTGCTGAAGGAGTTTGAAGAGGAGCGAGCTGCCCGTCAGGGCAGCACTGGCAAAGGGGCTTGAGCAGAGGCGCCTTCCTGCGGGAGTGCCGGGGCAGACGAAAAAGGGCTTTCAATGGGCCATAGAGGAGACTGACAGATGATCGAAGTGGTTGTGAGCGAAGAGAAACACAAGGAGGCATTGATTGCCTGCGCCGATCGGGCGTTTGGGGACCAGCTCCCAGAGGGCGGGTTCGCCGCGCTTCTGCCCAAGCTCTACGGTATGGACGCAAAGGTAGGCGGAAATCATTTGATAGCGGTGGAGGACGGGAAGTTTTTAGGAGTGGTGCTGACGGAAACCATGCGCTATCATGTTCTGGATAAGGAACTGAAAATCGGGTGTGTCGGAACCGTATCAGTGATCGGGGAGGCCAGAGGCCGGGGGATCATGAAGCGGCTGATGGACGCAGCTCTGGATTCTCTGAGGGCATCCGGCTGTGATTTCGTGTTTCTCGGCGGCCAGCGCCAGAGATATGCCTACTGGGGCTTTGAGCCCTGCGGAACCCAGACCTGCTTTTCATGGAATCGGGCAAATCTGAAGCATGGCCCCAAGCCCGGGGAGGGAGAGCGGCTGGAGCTGGTTTTGATGCCTGAGCTGACGGAGCAGGCACGGAGGATGTACGAAAGGGAGCCGGTGAGGGTATGGAGGGCTCCGGAAAGATTCTACGACATTTTATGCTCTTGGCAGGCGAGGCCCTATGCCTGTATGCGGCAGGGAGCCTTCGTGGGCTATGTGGCTCTTGGCACGGATACAGACAGAGAAACGGCTGTCATCAGGGAGATGGTTCTGGACAAGGGAGTCTCGGCGGGGGCAGTGCTCCATGCTTTGGCCGACTGTCTGGGAATCTGGCAGGGAACCGTGACGGCGGAATATGCCAGACAGGACATGATGCGGGAATTGGATGAGATCTGTGAAAGCCAGAGTATGAGCTGCGGCCATAGGTTCCGGATCCTGAATTGGAGAAGGGTCCTGGAAGCCATGCTGGGACTGAAACAGTACTGCTCCCCCATTGAGGACGGGGAGGCGGTTCTGGGGATTAGGGAGCATTCGGGAAAAAGAACCGCAGTGCGGCTCCGGGCCTGCAAGGGACAGATCACTGCCGCCGAGGCAGAGGGGGAAGAGACGGAGGGACTGAGGGCAGAAGGCATAGATGCACGAAGGGCAGGAGCGGCAGAGAATACAGTGGAACTGACAGCGGCTCAGGCCGCCAGAATGCTGTTTAGCAGTACACAGATCTATCATAGGGAGCTGGAAGGGATTCCGAGAGGCTGGTTTCCGCTTCCGCTGTATGTAAGGGAACAGGACTGCTGTTAAGGCAGTCCTGTTCTGCTTCGGTAGTCTCCCGGTGTCGTCCCCTCGTACTTTTTGAACAGCCGGATCACACCGATCTCTCCGGCATAGCCAAGACGCTGGGCGATCTCATTGACAGACATATCTGTAGTGCAGATCAGCTCCTTGGCGTATTCCAGCTTTACCTTTGAGATATAATCCTTAATGTTCTGGTTCCGGTATTTTTTGAAGATGCTGGAAATATACTGGGGTGTCACATGGAAGGCCTCCGAAAGGGTGTTCAGGTCGATCCATTGGCAGCCGGCTTTTTCTTCTATATAAGAAGCGATGGAGGAGGCCAGTTTTTCTGGCTTGCTGATGGCGGGCTCCTCCATTTTCTGGACGGAGATCTGGTCGATCATCTCCAGATATCGGTTTTTTGCGGCCTCCAGCGAGACGGGCTCCTCTGCTTCCGAGTATTCTGTCCGGGCCATGGGGGCCTCTCCCTTTGCGATATGGATACTGTCAAGCTGCTTTGACAGCGTGGAATTGATCTCGAAAAGGAGGCCCTTCAGCGCATGGGGACTCAGGCTCTTGTCTCTGGTATTCAGCTCGAATATTTTCTCTATCAGTGTCTTCGCCTGATCAAAATGTCCGGCTTTCAGACTGCTGATCAGCTGATATTCCGTTTCCGCAGGGTAGTAATAGTTGGTTTCCAGATTCAGCAGGTCGCTGAAAAACACGGGTGCCTCGGACTGCGCCAGTCTGCCGTACTGAGAGGCCTTGCAGGCCTCGTCAAAGCATAGAGGAATGCCTGCGGGCGAATCCCGCAGGGCGCTGATGCCGATGCTGCATTCGATCTGGAACTGCTGCTGCAGGAAGTCCCGCAGACGGACGGAAAGCTCCATGGCCGCAGTGCTCACGGCGTTTTCTGACGATGCCGCAGCCGGTACCATGGAAAGAGTCTGTCCGGGACAGAGCAGAAAGACACAGTGCTGCTGCTCATAGTCAATGTAACAGCTTACAAACTGTGACTCAAACAGTTCGTTTCCAACGTTGGAAACTACCATCCGGGCCAGAAACAGATCCTCGTCGGAGACGGTTCCTGATCGTAGAAAAGGACTGTTCTCGGCAATTTCAAGAGAAACCACCAGAAAAAGCTTAGTCGGGAAATCGGTGCCGATTTCCCGGAGATACTCTATGTTCTGCTCGTAGTCGGCAGCCAGTCCCTTCAGCATTCGGTCCAGCATGGCCCGCCGGACGTAGGGGAGCTGGCTGCTGATGATGCCGCTCAGCTTTTTGTCCCGCTGGAACTGGTGGATCAGGGTTCCCTTGATGGCCTCGAATTCGTTGGCGTTTCCTGCGGCGGGCATATCCTTCACCGGGTTGCTGCGGATGAGCTTGTCTATTTCAGAGATGGGTGAATAGCTTTTCCGGGCCAGAAAATGAACCAGAAGGAGGCCGACTGTGAGATAGACGACAAAAATAAGCAGAGAATTGCGCAGGAAAAGCTTGTTTTCCACAAGTGAAAGTGCCGTGGGCGTTCGGACGATGAAGTTCCATCCCAGAGTTTCGGCAGTTTTCTTGCTGATAACGACATTTTTGTCGGACTTGTCTTCGGACATGGCCTCCAGGGCGGATACATCCAGAAAGGGGGCGTTCTCGCTGGCGGTGATAAGGACATTGTCCGCATTTACTACATAGACATCGGAGCCTGTGGACTGATGGATCAGATTTACGTTTTCAAACAGGTTTATTGCATTTACAAGGCAGACGATCTGCCCAAGAGGTTCGCTGGCGGTCCCCACGGGAAAGGTCTGGAGCAGGGGAAGGGCCAGAAAAGATTCGTCGTTGTACAGTGTAATCTCCTGCAGAGGCATGAATTCCTGAAAATAAATCGTATCCAAATAGGAACTCCGAAATTCTTCGTAGCTCATGTTCTCAAAGGTATATATGATGTCGTAGAACTGCCGGGAGGACATTTTGATGGT
>CANOFQ010000106.1 GCA_947565325.1 uncultured bacterium | reverse complement strand
GGCAGAGGGGAATGCTTATTAGTATTCGCCCCTATCACTGTCCTATACGGAAACAACGCCTCCGGAAAGTCCACCATGCTGAACATCATGGCCAACAAGCTGGGATTAATGGGGCAGGAATACGCCGCCAGCAACAAATACGGACGAGTGGCATACTTTTCAAAATTCATAGAGGAATGCCGCTACAGCCTCGGAGAATACGAGGACGGCACACAGCTTGACAGACTTCCGCCCAGAAGCCGCTATGTCAAAAGCGAGGACATTCTATACGAAATAAAGAAGATTCAGCAGGAGCAGGTGCTGTGCGACGGATACGTCTACGAGCATGTCCGGAGAGGAATGTCCAAAGAGCAGCGGCAGGCATTCCAGAATTCCTATGCAACCAGACGGAATCTGGAATGTCTGAAATATGCACAGGAGAAATACTCCAACGGAGAGACCACCCTGCAGCTGCTGGAGGACTATCTGGAGCCGGATGCCCTCTATCTTCTTGACGAACCGGAAGTCTCTCTATCCCCGGCAAATCAGACCGCACTGGCGGAAAGGCTGAACCGAATGGCACGTTTCCTTGGCTGCCAGTTCGTGATCTCCACCCACTCCCCCTTCATGCTGGGAACTCTGCAGGCCAAGATATACGATCTGGATTCCCCGGAGCCTCGGGAAGCCCGGTGGACGGAGCTGGAAAATGTGCGGTATTTTTTCGCTTTCTTTGAAAAGCACAGGGCGGAGCTCCTAAAATCCGGAGGGGCAGGTTTCTGAGTCTGTGCCTATTCGCAGCAAATCAGCCACAATATAGTAGTGTAATTCTCGGGAAATTCTCCCTGTCATCTTGTATGCCACATACTGACTACGGAGGGACGGCAGCACTGCCGAAATGACCTTCCTGCTGCCCCGTATGGCGCATGCGCATGTCTCTGCGCCTGCGCCTTTTTCCCTTACAGCCTCACTGCTTCTGCGTCATCTTGGAAAACAGTACCATCAGCTCATGGGCAAACAAGGGCGCAGCCGCCAGAACGCTGAGGCGCAGCCATTCCCTGCCCGACAGGGGAGAGGTACCGAAGGCCTGAATCAGGAAGGGCACCTCCGTAACTGCGAACTGCAGCAGAAAGCCTATGGCGCAGGCGCCGATCATCAGCTTGTTCTCCAGATGCTTCATGCGGAAAAAGGACTTATGGATATCCCGCATGCCCACCGCATGGTAGAGCTGGGACATTCCCAGCACCGTGAAGGCATAGGTCTGGGCCTTGGCCAGAACAGCGCCGCTCTGGAGCATCCCTGAGATATTTCCCAGGCTCACCGCCAGCCCGTTCATCTTCAGCAGTGCACAGGGCAGCATCAGGAAGGCCGTCAGGCTCACCGCCGCGATGAGGAGCCCATAAAAGCAGGTGCAGGGCAGGCCCCCTCTGGCGAAAAGGCTCTCCTTGGCCCTTCTGGGCGGCTGGCCCATCAGGCTGTCCCCGTCGTTCTTATCCACCCCCAGCGCCAGGGCGGGAAGGGAATCCGTGATGAGATTGATCCATAGAATATGGCTGGACTTCAGGGGAGAGGGAAATCCCACCGTCACCGCCAGAAACATGGTTATGATCTCCCCCAGATTGGACGAAAGCAGGAAAATCACGGACTTCCGGATGTTCTCATAGACCCCCCTGCCCTCCTCGATGGCACGGCGGATGGTAGCGAAATTATCGTCCGTCAGTATCATGTCCGAGGCCTGCCTTGCCACGTCCGTTCCGGACATGCCCATGGCGATGCCGATGTCCGCCTTCTTCAGAGAGGGAGCGTCATTCACCCCGTCCCCCGTCATGGCCACGATCTCTCCCCGCTGCCGGAAGCCTTCCACGATACGCACCTTCTGGGCCGGGGAAACCCTTGCAAATACGCAAATATCTTCGATCCTTTCCGCCAGCTCCCCGTCTTCCAGCCGCTCCAGCTCCTCCCCGGTCATGCACTGGCCCATGCGCTGTGCGATGCCCAGCCTCCTGCCGATGGCAAAGGCCGTGTCCACATGGTCGCCGGTGATCATCACCGTCTTCACCCCGGCCTTCCTGAAGTCCTCCACCGCCCTTGCGGCCTCCGGCCTTGCAGGATCCCGCATGCCCACCATCCCAAGGAAAACAAGGTTTTCCTCGTAAATATGATTTTCCTCGCAAGCATGATTTTTCTCATCCGCCGGCTTCCCGTCCCCCACAGCCACCGCAAGGGTGCGCAGGGCCTCCCCCGACAGCTCCTCCACCGCCGCCTTCAGCCGGGCGATCTGCCGCTCCCCCAGCCGCTCGATTCCCTTGTCGGTATAGATTCTTGTGCATCTTTTCAGAACCTCGTCCGGGGCTCCCTTGGTGTAGAGCACCATGCCTCCCGAAAACAGTCCGTTCAGGCTCCTTGGATTCTCCCCGCCCCCCATTCGGGTGACGGAACCTCCATGTCCTACGGCTTCCGCCGCCCGAAGCTCCCCGAAGCCCTCTGCCCTACTCCCGCCGCTGTCCCTTCCGGACACCGCTCCTGCCGGCCTGCTCTGGCCTCCTCTGCTGCCGGCCTGCCCCACAAGCCCGTTCACGCCCCGGCCGCAGCCAAGCGCCCCGGCCGCAGCCAGGGCCGCCGTCTCCTCGTCCCGCCTATGCAGCGTGGACATCATCTTGCGGTCCGAATCGAAGGACAGCTCATCCCGTCTGGGCATCCTTGCCTCCAGGCTGCTCTTCCTGATTCCCATCTCCTGCGCCAGATCCAGCAGCGCAAGCTCCGTAGGATCCCCGGTCCTGCTGCCCTCCTCCGAGACCGCATCATTGCACAGAACCATCCCCATGAAGAAATCCGGGCACAGGGAGGGCGCACATTCCTCCGCCCTGCGTATGCTTCCCCCGAGCCAGCACTTCTCCACCGTCATCCGGTTCTGGGTCAGGGTTCCCGTCTTGTCGGAGCAGACCACGCTGACCGCTCCCAGCGTCTCCACGGAAGGGAGACGGCGCACAATGGTGTTCACCCGCACCATGCGGGTAACGCTCAGGGCAAGGCAGATGGTGACCACGGCGGGAAGCCCCTCCGGCACGGCGGCCACCGCCAGAGAGATGGCGGTGATCAGCATCTCCGGCACATTGCGCTTCTGCAGCACCGCAATGACGAACAGCCCTGCGCACAGCAGGAGACTCAAAAGGCTCAGCACCTTCCCCAGCTCTCCCAGACGCTTCTGCAGAGGAGTCATCTCCTCCTTGCCTTCCGTGATCATGGCGGCGATCTGCCCCAGCTCCGTGTTCATGCCCGTGGCCGTCACCAGCCCCTCTCCTCTGCCATAGGTGACTATGGTGGACATATAGGCCATATTGCGCCTGTCCCCCAGAGGAAGCTGGACGCCCCTCTCCCCCACAAACGCCGCATCCTTCTCCATGGGAAGGGACTCCCCGGTCAGTGCGGACTCCTCTATCTTTAAATTCGAGGAACGTATCAGACGCAGATCAGCAGGCACCTGACAGCCTGCCTCCAGGCATACCAGATCTCCCCGCACCAGCTCCGCCGCAGGAATCTCCGTCCGCTTTCCCTCCCGGATCACCATGGCTTTGGGGCTGGTAAGCTTCTTCAGGGACTCCAGCGCCTTTCTGGCCTTGCCCTCCTGCAGCATGCCCACCACTGCGTTCAGTACCACCACCACGCCGATGATGACCGCATCGCTGACCTCCCGCAGCATCACCGAAACCGCCGCCGCCACGATCAGCACATAGATCAGCGGGTCGTTCAGCTGCTCCAGAAACGACTCTGCTACGGTCTTTTTCCGGGGCGCCTTCATCTCGTTCCTGCCGTCCCTGCGCAGCCTCTCCCCTGCCTCCTTCCGGTCAAGCCCTCTGCCCCCGTCGCTTCCAAGCTTCTCTGTCGTCTCCCTGACACTGTACTGTTCAAACACGAAAAACCCTCCCCCAAGCTTGTTTCCATTGCAGTCCTGCAATGTATTCTATGCTTGGGAAAGGGAAAGTATGTCCCATAAGCTTCTGTCCGGCTTTCCGGTCAGCAGAACAGCCCCGGGCTTCACCCATCAATCGGACGCTTGGCTCCTCGGATAAACCATGGCTCTCACCGGCATGAGCCCCGACCCGGACAATCCGGAATCAAGATTTTGCTAGCACTCCTCCAGCAGCGCCTTCAGCATCACGATATGGTACTCCTCATCCCGGATGATGCGCCGCAGCACGGCAGTGACGCATTCGTCCTCTATCATTTCAATGTGATTCTTGTATTGAGCGATGGCATCCTTCTCCGCCTGAATGTCCGCACACAGCATTTTCCTGACCTCTCTGGGAAGCGTCAGACAAGACGGAGTCCACTGCGCCTGCGTCCCGTTAGGACGGACCGCGGAGAAATCCACTTCGCCTCCCAGCAGGACGATCAGCTCCCCCAGCTTCTGCAGATGCATCATCTCCGCCACGGCGATCTCCAGAAGGATCCTAGAAAGGCGGCAGTTCTCCATGCTCAGCCTGTTCTCGTTGTTGATATACTGGGTGACGGCAGACAGCTCCGACACGGCACCGCAGTAATCGTTGGTAAGGATGGCGGCATAGCCCGGGTTCCTCCGCTGTACCTGAATGGGCGGATAAGGCATAGGCAGCATGGCCGGCTTCAGTCCCGCCATGCTGCAGTCATTGGTTATGGGCTTTAAATTTTTTTCCATGGTATAACCCTCCGACAGGATCTTCTACCATATAATATTAAAGCCGCACCGTTTCGTTCCCCTTTTCGCCTAAAGCCTCCTATGTCTGCCCAATGCCTCTGCAATGGATAGCAGGTGTTCACCGGGATACCGCCATTGTGCTGCTTCATCAGCCAGACATAGGAGGCCGGCGGCTTGTAGCCCGGCTCCTCCGCACTGGCGATCAGCCCGTCGGAGGGCGGCTCAGGGACACCGAGCCTGCCTCCCGGAGCATGGGCAGCAGCTTTTCCTCCGGCAGTCAGCAGACCGCAAGCTCCGATTTCTCTATGCGCCTGATCCGGGTCTTCACCAGACAGCTGCGCTCCTTGCTGCCTCCCGCACAGTATGCCAGCAGCAGTGCGTCCTTCGTAAAGCAGATGGCACAGTAGCAGTACCCGCTCTCCTTGTCCCACTCAAAGGCCACCGGCTCCGTAAAGCTCCTGCCGTCATCCCCGCTGGACGCAATCACCATAGGGGTTCTGCCCCCGGTAAAATAGCCCACACCTTCCCTGCCGTTGTACTCCGGTATGGGATTCCAGATAGCATACAGCCTTCCGTCGTCCCCCCGCTTCATGCACAATGGGCTGTTGGGAGAGGTGAACCGGGAGGGCTGGCAGGCAGTCCATGTCTCTCCTCCGTCCATGGAAAAGGTCTCATACTGCCTTCCCAGCCCCGTTCTGGCCCATGCCCAGAGCACTCCGTTCTTAAGCTCCGCCACCCCAGGCTCCTGAAGCCATGCCTCACAGTGGGAAGACTGGGGCAGACTGCACTTCCCTGCCGATGCTCTCCATGTCATTCCGTCGTCATCCGAAAGGAAGAACACCGCATCCGAGCGGCCGTCCAGATTCCCTCTGTATGCCCTGTGTGCCGCCGCAGGAATCACGATCCTGCCCCCGGAGGTCCGAAGAACCCGGTCATTGTTAATGACAAAGAAATAATCATAAGTGCTGCAGCACACTCTGTCTCCCCATGTCCTGCCCCCGTCCGTGGAACGTCTGAGGAATATCCTCGTGATATCGTAGGTGATCCTGACCAGATAGAACAGTCCGATGTCACCGTTCCCCATCCGCAGCAGGGAGGGCGACATCATGTTCACACCCTCCTCTCCGTCGCAGGTCAAGATGATCTCCCCATCATCAAAGGTTCTGCCTCCGTCCATGGAACGCATCAGGCACAGATCCGCATAGGCATGATCCGCCGGGTCATGTCCCCGGAACCGGCTGTAGACAAACAGAATGCCGTCCTCCTCCGTCTCCAGAAACGTCCCCTCGCTGTTCCGGGGGTTCTCCGCCTCCATGTTCGGCTCAAGCTCCCGCACTACCTTTCCCAGCTCTAAATACTCCATTCCTCTTCCTCCTTCCGGTTTATTCCTGCGAGCATAAAGCCAATTCTTAATTGGCTTTGCGATCAGTTCCCGCTTCCGCCGTTCCTGCGCCGGTCATCTCTCATTGTCCGGCCGGCCTGCATTCCGGTCCGTGTAGCAGTCCAGAAGCCCTACCGTCTCATTGGCGGGACGGCCGTACATATGGCAGCATTTATGGGACACCTCCCCGTCAGCGCTCTTCTTCACGTCCATCTCCACGCTCATGCGCACCACTCCCATCTGCGTCTCGCTGTCCAGATGCTTCAGAATGTCCTCTATCAGCTTTTCGTCTTCCATATCCATGTCCCCCGTCTTTGTCCGCCCACCCGGCTTCTCCCGACTGCCCAAAGGCTTCTTTCCATATTACATATTATAATAGACATCCGGCACTAAATGCAACTAAATAATGATCTTTGTCTGTTCTGCATGCTTTGACTGCCCCATAGAAGCCCTTCGATATGATCTTCCGAAGCGATTTTCAGAATTTGTCCATACAAATAGCTATATTACAAAACCATTACTGCCGCAGCGTAGCCGACCTTGCACACAAGCACATCGGCCCTGAGCTTTCATCCTATATGGGCGGCATATTCGAGGAAATCTGCAGACAGTACCTCTGGAAGCTGCTGCTTGATGACAGATGTGCCGTGAGCTTTAGAGACCTTGGCCGCTGGTGGGGCGCTAATTCCAAAACCAGCTTTTCAAAGGGCTGCATTGACAAAGTCTCGGCAATGGGCAACGTGACGCTTGTCGCCTATGAGGATATGCTACAAGATAAAGCATGCCCCAAGAGGAATCCCCAAGGGCCGGGCAGAGGCCGACCGCATCAGATAAGGACTATCTTTCCGGCAGGGTGGCCCCCATGCCCTCCCCGCCCAGAGGGTCTACGGCCTCTCCTTCCACGTACACCGCAAGCAGCAGGTTCGGACCTGTGGCCATGCCGGTTTTTCCAAGGGCGCCCACCTGATCTCCCCCGTAGACCTGCTGCCCTGCCTCCACAAGAATCTCCTTTAAATGGCCGTACTTTATCTCCACCCCGTTTTCATCCCGCAGAATCACATAATTTCCTGCGCCCCTCTCATAGCCGGTCTCTGCAATGGTTCCGTCCGTCACCGCCAGCACCGCTTCTCCCTGCTCCCCCGGAATACTGATATGATCCGAAAAAATCCCGTTCTGATGGACACCGAAGGACGCAGAAACCTCCCTCCTGCTCACGGGCCAGATCCAGTCCCCGTACAGAAGGCCCTGCGCAGCAGGATAATGCGCTTCCTCCTCCGCATCGGCCCTATGATCCTGCAGCTCCTGCACTCCGGGCAGAACCATCTGGCCGATATAGGATTCCGCCACCTCCTGATCCGCCATGTCCCTGCGTACCTGCGTGAAATCCACGTCGCACATCCAGTCCTGTCCGAAAACGAAATTATTGTTGGTCAGCACCAGATAATACCAGTCTCCCTCTCCCAGTCCCTGCTCCAGAAGCCGAATGTCGTAAGCGGACGATAGATCCACCCTCAGGATTCCTTCCGTATGAGCTGCGATCCTCATGCCCTCGAAGAGCGCCTTTTCCGGCTTCCCCTCCACCTCCTGCGCCGTGCTCCAGCGCATCAGCTTCAGCTTTTCCTGAAACACCAGCTCCTTGTCAGAGGCATTGCCCACATAGATATTAAATTTCCCCTCCCCCAGATAAAAGGCCCGAAATCCCAGACTCTCGCTGTCTACGGCGGAAAACATACTGTAGCCCAGAACTGACAGCGAACACACCATAAACAATGCTCCCATGGCCGCCGCCAGCCCCAGTGCCCCCCTCCACAGAGGTCTCCTGCTCTTCCGGGGAAGCTCTACCCCTGTCCTCGCCCTGAAGATCGCCCTGATCCGTTCCATGTTCTGTTCCTTGATTCGTTCCATGCCCATGCTCCTTTCCTTCTGCGAAAAGCTCACTGCGTCTCCAGCAGCATTCTGCGCAGCCTGCGCTTGCCCTGATACAGACGGTTCTCAACCTGCTTCTTCGGAATGCCCATGGCAGCGGCGATTTCCTTTGGCTTCTGATCATAATAGTACCTGCGCACCATCGCCTCTCTGTCCGGCTCCTCCATCCTCCGGATGCAGGCCCAAAGCCTCCCCCGCAGCTCCTGCTCACAGATGTCCTCGCACACGTCCCATTTTTCGGCGATAATGTTTTCTTCAATCTCAGCCTCATTGCGCTGCAGAATAGCCCGGTATCTGTCGATGGCTCTGGAACGGGCCATGAGTGCCAGCCAAGATTTCAGCTTTCCCTTCCTCTCGTCATACTTGTCCGGGTTCTGCCACAGATAGACGAACACGTCCGCCACGCACTCCTCCACCTCCTGCACCGGCGCAACGCCGTTCAGGACTGCGGACGCCACGGACCACAGCAGCCCGGAATACCTTTCCATGACCGCCCCCATGGCTGTCTCGTCCCCGTTTCTGATCGCCTTGATCATCTGAACATCACTCATTACAACACCCCTTGTCTCCGCCCGTTCTCCGCCTCAGACCTATTTCCCGCCTCGGAAGACGCCGCCTTGCGCTTCCCCGCACTGCGCTCGGGATCCTCTCGCTTTAGGGCCTCTTCGGCTCAGGATTCTTCGGCTTTAAGGCCTTTTGGGCTCAGGATTCTTCGGCTTTAGGGCCTTTTCGGCTCAGGATCCTCTCGCTTTAGGGTCTTTTCGGCTCAGGATCCCTTCGCTTTACGATCCCTTCCCTTCGTGGTCTTTTCGCTTTGTGATTTTGTCGCTTTTTTTGACCGGTCATATATATATTACGAGCCAAAGGGTAAAAACACTTATTTTTTTCGGGAAAATTCAGGAAGCTGCACCAGAATCACGGCTCCGAACATCAATGCGCAGCCCGCCAGCTCCCGCCCTGTCAGAGCCTGATCCAGAATCACCCAGCCCGCCAGCACGGAGACCGCCGACTCCAGACTCAGGATCAAAGCCGCCACGGTGGGATCCGTGCCCTTCTGCCCCACCACCTGAAAGGTGTAGGCAACGCCGCAGGAAAGGATGCCCGCATAGGCCAGCGGAACGATTCCCTCCACGAAATCCTGCAGACGAGGCTCCTCAAACAGCAGGGCCAGAACACTGGCCAGGATCCCCGCAGTCAGGAACTGGACGCAGGAAAGCTCCACGCCGTCCGCCCTTGGCGAAAAATAATCGATCACCAGAATATGGACGGAAAACAAGACGGCGCAGGCAAAGACGAGTCCGTCTCCGATTCCCAGAGAAAGGCTTCCGCTCATGCACAGCAGGTACATGCCCAGCGCTGCGATGACAGCTCCCGCCCAGACCTTTCCCGGTATCTTCTTTTTCAGGAAGACGCCAAAAAAGGGAACCAGAATGATGTACATCGCCGTGATGAAGCCCGCTTTCCCCACCGAGGTGTGCAGAATGCCGTACTGCTGGAGCAGAGATGCCCCGCACAGCACCAGCCCGCAGCAGATGCCTCCCTTCAGCGCCGCCCTTCCGTCCTTGCCTGTTCCCTCCGGGCCCTTTCCTGTTTCTTCTGGATCCTGCCTTGCTTCCTCTGGGCCCTTCCTTGCTTCCTCCGGGCCCTTCCTTGCTTCCTCCGGGCCCTTCCTTGCTTCCTCCGGGCCCTGCCTTGTTTCCTCCGGGCCCTGCCTTGTTTCCTCCGGGCCCTTTCCCTCTTCCCTTATCAAGTCCTCCCGCTGCCTGCTGCCCTTTCTCCCGGCCGCCTTCCTCCTTGCCCTTCCTATGCCCGCTACGGGCAGAAGCACTGCGCCTCCCATGAGAAATCTGGCTCCGTTGAAGCTCAGCGGCCCCAGATAATCCATTGCCACACTCTGGGCCACAAAGGCGGCACCCCAGATAAAGGCCGCCACAAAGAGCATCAGACTGCTCCTCCAAGACAGTTTCTGTCCTCTCTCGTTTTTCTGCGTCACATCTGCCTCCTCCATCAAAAAAGCAAGCCCCATTCTACCACACATCGCATTTTGCCGCAATGTCAAAACAATTCTCATTTTCCGTTGTGTTTATAGAAGATTTTCGTTATACTCTATATAAGGCTCTTGTCTTTCGCAGCGTTCGTTTGCCGCTGAGTATCCAATCATTTTGCGGAGGTATGATCGTGGTAAAAAAAGTCGCCATCGGCCTTCAAAACTTTGAAGACATCCAAATAAAGCATATTTTTTATATAGATAAAACCCGGTTCATCAAGGAATGGTG
>CANOFQ010000105.1 GCA_947565325.1 uncultured bacterium | reverse complement strand
GATCAATACGAATGACCGAAACAGGCTTCAGAAGATTGATGTCGGGACGAACCGTTTCCTCCTCTTCCTCCTCCTGCATCTCCTCCTCCAGAATGTCCGCACATATCTCGATGCAGTCATCGCAGATATAGACGCCCGCCGGTCCTGCGATCAGCTTGCGCACCTGATTCTGAGTCTTGTTGCAGAAGGAACACCTGATATCGTTTCCTAGCAATTTTCCTGCCATCATTCCACTCCTAATGTTTATTTGTCATCGCCCTGAATGCCCCTGGAGGTATACACCTTGTCGATGATGCCGTACTCCAGTGCCTCCTGTGCGCTCATCCAGTTGTCCCGCTCGGTATCTGCGCAGATCGTTTCGTAGTCTCTTCCCGTGTTCTCGGCCAGGATATGGTTCAGCTTCTCTCTGGTCTTCAGGATATGCTTTGCGGCGATCTCGATCTCCGTGGCCTGCCCCTGCGTCCCCCCCGCAGGCTGATGGATCATGATCTCCGCATTGGGCAGTGCGAACCGCTTGCCCTTGGCGCCTCCTGCCAGCAGAAAAGAGCCCATGCTGGCCGCCATACCGATGCATACCGTGGACACGTCACATTTGATGAAATTCATGGTATCATAGATAGCCATGCCTGCGGTGATCACGCCGCCGGGGCTGTTGATGTAGAGATGGATGTCCTTCTCCGGATCCTCCGCCTCCAGAAACAGAAGCTGGGCCACCACGATGCTTGCAGAGGTATCATTCACCTCTTCGCCCAAAATTATGATTCTGTCCTTTAAAAGTCTTGAATAAATATCATAGGATCTCTCGCCCCTGCTTGTCTGTTCAATGACATAAGGCACTAAGCTCATGTCCGATTCCTCCTTCTGGTGCCGCTCTTACTTCGGCGCTGTTCTTGCCTCTGCTCTGTTCCTGCTCCGCTCTTACTTCGGCGCTGTTCTTGCCTCCGCTCTTGCTTCCGTGCTGTCTCTATTCTGGGACATTTGCGGGCCACGGTTCCCGTTCCATGCAGCCGTATCCCTTTTTCAGTGGAAAAGGACGCATTATGCGTCCCTCTCCTCCGCATTCTCTACCACCAGTTCAACGGCCTTTTTGATACAGATATCCTGCATCACCTGCTTCTTGCCGGTCTCCCCCAGAATCTCCCTGGCCTTTTCAGGCGTCTCCTGATAAACCTCGGCCATGGTTTTCACTTCTTCCTCAAACTCCTCCTCGGTAGCCTGGATTCCCTCTGCGGCCACCACGGCCTCCAGCACCAGTCTGGACTGGATGCGCTTGAGCGCCTGCGGCTTCATCTGCTCGAGAAGCGCCTCCTCGGTAGCGCCCGTGTACTTCATATACTGCTCCATGTTCAGGCCCTGGTACTGCAGCCTCTGGGCAAAGTCCTGCAGCAGCTGCCTCTGCTGGGTCTGGAGCATGGCATCCGGTATATCCATGGTGGCATCTGCGATCAGCGCCTCCACCACTGCGTCCTCCTTTGCGTTCTTAGCGGAAGCTGCCTTCCTGTCCGCCAGCTTCTTCCGGATCTCTTCCTTGTATTCTTCTACCGTGTCGCTCTCCTCGGACACATCACCGACAAAGTCATCATCCAGCTCGGGAAGCTGCTTCTCCTGAAGCTTCTTCACGGTACATTTGAACACGGCCGCCTTGCCTGCCAGCTCCTCCGCCTGATAATCCTCCGGGAAGGTCACGTTCACCTCTGTCTCCATGCCTGCGGGCGCCCCGATCAGGGCCTCCTCGAAGCCGGGAATGAACGCATGGGAGCCGATGGTCAGAGGGTAGTCCGTACCCTTGCCGCCGTCGAAGGCCACTCCGTCCACGAAGCCCTCGAAGTCGATGGTCGCGATATCGCCCTCCTGTACCGTCCTGCCTTCCACGTCCACGGTTCTTCCGTTCTTCTCCCGCTCCTTGTCGATCTCTGTGGTAATCTCTTCCTCCGTGACATCTGTGTCGAACCTGTCCACTTCCACGCCCTTGTACTTGCCCAGCGTCACCTCCGGCTTCAGGGCCACCTCCGCCGTAAAGATGAAGGGCTTTCCTGCCTCCAGCTGAGTCACGTCGATCTTGGGACTGGACACGATCTCCTCGCCGCACTGGTCGTATGCCTCCTCGTAGGCATCAGCGATCAGATCGTTGGCGGCATCCTCATAGAAAATCTCCCTGCCGTACATCTGCTCGATCATCCTGCGGGGCACCTTGCCCTTGCGAAAGCCGGGAACACTGATCTTGTTCTTGCTCTTCTGATAGGCCTTCTCAATGGCCGCCTCCAGCTTCTCCGCAGACACTTCAATTGTAAGCCGCGCCATATTTCCTTCCAATTTCTCTACCTGTAAACTCATCGTTACATTCCTCCTTCAATCGTCTGTGTCCTCTCGTCCCTGAATCAGTCAAAGCCCTCTCTTTTGCGGCAAGGATCGTTTTCCCTCAAAATATAGGCCTAAACACAGTCATCTCAAAATTATAACACACGGCATGAGAAAAAACAAATGTTTTTCCACATTTAGTCATAAATATTATTTAGTCAAATACTATTTATTATGCCGTAAAATATCTCGTCAGCCCTATTATCTGTCATACCACTTTGCCTGCGTGAGATACAGCCTCGCATATTCCCCGCCCTTTGCCAGCAGCTCGTCGTGGGAACCGTCCTCCACGATCCTGCCCTCCTTGAATACCACGATCCGGTCCGCAAGAGAGGCCACGCTGATCCTATGGGTCACCATGATCACCGTCTTTCCTCTGGCCATGGCCAGATATTTCTGAAAAATTTCCGCCTCTGCAACCGGATCCAGATTGCTGGTGGGCTCGTCCAGCACCATGAAGTCCCGGCCCCGGTAATATGCCCGGGCTATAGCCAGCTTCTGCCACTGTCCGCCGGACAGATCCGTTCCTCCGATATCCTTTCCGAGGACGGCGTCCTTGTCCGCCCCCTGAAATCCGGAGAAGGAAAGAGCCGCATCGATCTCCTCCTCGCTCCGCTCCCTGTCCACGTCCCCCAGAAACACATTGTCCGCCACGGTAAAGGTCTGGAAACGGGCGGGCTCCTGAAACACGCAGGACTGGCTGCGGTACTTTTCAGCATAGCCCAGCTCTTCCATTCCCTTCCCGTTGAGGAGGATGCAGCCCGCAGACGGCTCCAGCATCCCCGTGAGCAGCTTTACGAAGGTGGTCTTTCCGGCCCCGTTTTCCCCTACGAAGGCTACCTTTTCCCCCTTTTTGATGTATAAGCTCACATCCTTGATGCGGTATTCATCCGTCAGGGGATAGCGGTAGCTGATATTTCGGGCTTCCAGCGTCTCCACGCCGGACAGGGCCCGTCTCTCAGAATCCGCCGGCAGGCCCTTGTTGCCTGCAGCCACGCCTTCCCGTTCTGCGGACGACTCCCTGCCCTCCATGAGCTGCTCCCGCAGATCGATCAGCTCAAAAAACTGCGCCGCCTCGTTCTTTTTGGACAGAAAGGATGCCATTGAACCAAACAGCTGGGAGGTGCTGCCCATGAGCGTGCCGATCAGGGAGAACACAGCGCCCAGCGCACCCACGGAAATCCTGCCCTGCGTCAGCAGGACGATGGCGAGGATGTTCGCCCCTGCGTTTGCCAGATTGGAGACGGTGCCGCTTGCCGTGCCGAGGAGGAAGATGTTCCGCTGGTTTTTCTTTTCTCTGACGACATAATCATCAGCAAGTGTCTTCCATTTCCCGAAGAAGAAATCAAATAAACGAAAGGCCTTGATCTCCTTTGCGGAGCTGCCCAGCAAAAGCCCCTGATAGTAGTTGGCCTCCCGCCAGAGCTCCTGATTGTCCCGGCGGAACTTGAACTCCAGCTTGTTTCCCACATAGGTGGTATACAGAGTGGGGACAGGGGCGATCAGCACCACCAGACACAGCAGAGGATGGAAAAGATAGAGGGAGGCTGCCACCATGATCACGGAGACAAGCTTCGCGATTATGACATAGCCCTCCACCATGACCCCTCTCTGCAGGGAGCTCCACTCATCACCCATGGAATCAAAGCATCTGCTGATCATGTCATTGATCCGGGGAACCTCCATGTATTCGGGATAGAGCGCTGCGATTTTCTCAAAAAGCCTGGCCTGAAATTTCTCCTGAAGCCTATGATCCTGCACCTTGCTCAGGCGCTCGATGTCCTCTCCCCCATATAGGTATCGCTCAAGAAGGCTGCCGAGGAAACAGATGAGCCAGTACAGCACGGCCAGCCCCACCAGCGAGAGCAGGGCGAAGGCGTCGGCCTCTCCTGCATCCGCATAGGCATGGGCGCCGTCCACGTACCTTCCCCACAGAAAGGCGGTGACGGGCTGCAGCAGGCTGAGGAGTATGGACAGCCCCAGAAAGATGCCACACATCAGTCTGGCCGAAGAGAACACATACCGGAAAAGCCTTGTCAGGTAGGAGAATCTCGGCGGATTCTCTTTTAAGATATCTTTTTCCAAAACGGCGGTGCCGTCCTGAAACTTGATTTCATAGAGGGGCGTCTTCTGCTGTTTCTCTGCTGCCTTTTCTTGTTTTGATCGCTTATGTTTCTTTTTATCCGGCTTCTGTTTCACCTTAGCCTCCTTTTTTGTCTTGCTCATGCCCGCCGTCTTCCCTTGCGCAGCCTCATGGGAAACAACTATATCTGCGCAGCCGCCTTCTCGTCATGCTGGTACCATTGCTTCTGGGCCTGAAACATCCGGGCATAGATTCCCTCTGCGGCCATCAGCTCCTGATGGGTGCCGGATTCTGCGATTTTTCCGTCCTTTATCACCAGAATCTTGTCCGTGATCATGGTGGCACCCAGCCTATGGGTGATAAACAGGGCCGTCCTATGTTCCGCCATATGAGCGAACTCCTGATACAGCTGGGCCTCCGCCATGGGATCCAGCTGGGAGGTGGGCTCGTCCAGCAGCAGAACGGGCCTGTCGCCCATGAAGGCCCGGGATATGGCGATCCGCTGCCATTGACCGCCTGACAGATCAACCCCGTCCTTGAAATCCCTCCCCAGAAGAGTGTCGTATCCCTTTTCCAATTTTTCCGTGAAGAGATCGGCCTTCCCCATCCTGGCCGCCGCCCTGATCTTATCCTCCTGATCCAGCCGGTCTATGTCGCCTATGCCGATGTTTTCCCGGATGGTAATGCTGTATCTGGAAAAGTCCTGAAAGACAGGTGCGAACATCCGGGTGCGCAGGGACAGCGGATAGTCCGCCAGATTCCTCCCGCCCACCAAGATCTCCCCCTTGTCGGGAGTGAATAGTCCCAGCAGAAGCTTGATCATGGTGGACTTGCCCTCGCCGTTCTCGCCCACCACCGAAGCCTTCTCCCCCTCTGCCACCCGAAAGGTCAGACCTTTTAAAATGTCCTTGTCCGTTCCGGGATACCGGAACCAGACATCCCGGAATTCGATATCGAAAACCTCAGGCGGCACAGTGCAGGCACCCTCGGGCTCATCGGAGAGAGCAAAGAATCGGTCATAATTTTTAAAATTATTGATATGCATCCCCGACCACTTGAAAAAGCCCGCAAAGGAGTCCAGATCATCGTAGACGCTGCCGAACATCACATTTGTGACGGCCATGAAAAGTCCTATGGAGAGATGGCCGTTTCCAAACAGAAGCAAGAGAATGATCACGTTAACGATGGAGCTGAGCTTGGTGATATTGCTGCCCATGAGGATTTTCCGCAGATTTCTGAAGTAATATCTCTCATAGTCCCGGTTCCGCCGGTTCAGCTGTTCTCTGTAGTTGCGGATCAGATAATCGGAATTCTCGTAGGCCTTCAGCTCCTTTATATAGTCTCTGGACTTCAGGCTGGCCCCCAGAATGGAGTACTTCCGCTCCTTTTTCCAGAAGGTCTCCAGCTCGTTATAAATGTCGAAATTGTTCTTCGTGGAGACATAGGTCTCCGCCAGAAAGGGCAGCAGGACCGTGAGAAGAAGCCACCAGCGGATGCTTGCGATGTACGCCAGAGTGCCCATACTGGCAATCAGAGCCGCAAACCTGAAATAGAAGTACATAGGCCATAGATGTCTGGCGGAGTTTTCCGCATTATAATAGGCCCTGTTTATGATTTTCACGGAATCCTCGTTCTCGTAATGCTCGTATTTCATAGTCTTGAGCTTGCGCAGCATCCGTGCCCTATAAGCCGTCCTTAGGATCAGCAGAGAACGGGGCTCCACAAAATTATACACCACACCGTCTATGATCTCAGGCAGGAGGGCCGTCACCACAAAGAGCACCAGAAAAAGCACATAGTCCGAGAAGGCCATCTGGCCCCTTGCCACCGCCAGCCCGCCGTCGAAGACATTCTGATTGACATAGATCTGGATGGGCGTCAATACGCCGCACAGGACAGTGCAGGCAAAGGTGATAAATACGATCCCGGGCGATTCCCGGAAAATAATGCCGATCAGATCCTGATAGGCCTTGAAAATCCGCTTCATGCTGATACCTCCTATGCGCTCCGCAGCACATATGCAATTTATAGCATATGTAACTTCTGCCCCGCATGTACCTTTTAAGACAGGCACAGTTTTTATGACTTGTACATCCTCTGTGAAACAAGGGCTTTCCATGGGACAAGCCAGAAATTGCACATTCTATTATATATGAAAGGACGGACACTGTAAAGTCCCGATCCCTGAGCCCTCCTGATGGGAGGCGATGACCAGAATGCGCCCCGCCTGCTTCCTGCGGATATAGTCCTGCGCCAGACGGCGGGTCTCCCCGTCCATGCCCGTAAAAGGCTCATCCAGAAGGACATAGGCTGAGTCTGCTTCCATGGCACGCACCAGCGCCACCCTGCGTTTCATGCCCCCGCTGAGCTGACTGCAGGGCTTATGAAGGGCAGCCTTCCCCAATAGCGCCTCCAGCGCCTTCTCCGCCTCTGTCCCGGCCTCCGTTCCGGTTCCCGTCACCAGCTCCAGATTTTTCACTGCACTGTATTCCTCACAGAGCCTGTCCTCCTGAAAGACCATGCTGCAGGCTCCTGGCACGGTGCAGCTGCCCTTGTCCGGCTCCGTCAGGCCCGCCAGAATCCGCAGCAGAGTTGTCTTCCCACTGCCGGAGGGGCCTGACAGCAGATAGGTTTCTCCCGGACGGCAGGCGGCGCTTATATTATCCAATACAACCGTGCCATCAAAGGACTTCGTTATGTTCTGAAGCCGAAGTACCGACACGGTCGGTGCCGCTCCCTCGGAAACAGTTCCTGCGGCCTGCTCCGGTGCCGCTCCCTCGGAAACAGTTCCCGCAGCCTGCTCCGGTGTCGCTCCCTCGGAAGCAGTTCCCGCGGCCTGCCCCGGTGCCGCTCCCTCATGGCCGGTTCCAACTGCCGCAGTCTGCTTCAATGCGCCTTTTTCAGAAAGCTTCCTGCTCAGAGGCCTCTCCGCACTCCCCTGCGGACGGGCCATGGCGCAGCGGGGCTCCCATGTAAAAAAACGCTCCAACAGAGCCAGAATCAGCTTCTCCATCAGAAAGCTGGCCAGAACCACCGCTGCCGTCCAGGCAAAAACTCCTGCCGTGTCAAGATATATCTTCGACAGATACAGACCCTCTCCTATGGAGCGGGCCGGAATGCCTATGACCTCCGCCGCTGCCCCTGCCTTCCAGCACATACCCAGAGCCGCCTTTATGCTGCCCTGCAAAAAGGGCCTCAGCTCCGGGCGGTACAGATAGAAAAGACGGTTCCGGAAGGGCAGGCGGAACACATCTGCCATTTCCAGAAGCCGGACATTCATGCTTTTAAGCCCCTCCAGCACGCCGAAATACACTCCCGGCATTACCACCAGCAGGCTCACCGATGCCGCCAGCGCCGAGGGCCCCCACCAGATCAGCAACAGCACTGCGAATGATGCCACGGGAACCGTCTTTATCAGCCCCATCAGCGGTGCCAGCAGCTCCTCCAGCAGCGCAAAACGGCTGCTGCCTGCGGCCAGAAGCACCGCCAGACCCAGGCCGGCCCCGAAACCGGCTCCGATGCGCAGCAGCGAGCTGCCCACAGACAGATAAAAGGACTTCTCCCCCAGCAGCGAAAGCATCCTTGCCGCCGTCTCCTGCGGTGCCGCCAGCAATATGTCGTTGTCCACCACTGCCGCAAGCACAAACCAGACTCCCATCCAGAACGCCGCCGCTGCCCATTTCAAGTGTCCCCTGCCCGCCCGACCGGCATTCCTGCCCCTTGCCCGTTCAGCCGTCCTGCCGCTTGCCTGTCCGATCCGCTTTCCGCTTACTTGGCTGGCGCTCTCGGCGCTCGTCCGTTCAGCCGTCCTGCCGCTTGCCTGACTGGCACTCTCGGCGCTCGTCCGTTTAGCTGTCCTATTACCCAGACTGCTCCGCCCCTTTTCCTGCTTTTTTTCTTGTCCCAGATCGCGCCTGCGTCCCGTCATCTCTGTTCCGGCCTTTCCTTATCCGGCCTGCCGCCTTCTCTGGTCATATCGCCGTTATAATAGAAGTCCTCCCCCGGCAGGCTTCCTCCCACCAGCTCCTGACGGAAGTCCGCAAGCACCGCCAGATAACCCTGCAGCCGCTCCTTCATCTCTGCGCCGGTAACACAAGTGATATTGCAGAAGGGGATGGCCTGCTTCGCTATCTCCTCTCTGGCTACGATCCCGGCAGCCACGGATAGGGCAGCCCCCTCTTCCGGATTCTCATTGATGGCGGCAGCGCTCTCCTGATGATCCTTCAGAAATACCTTCACTCTGTCTTCATGTTCCTCCAGAAATTCCCTGCGCACCACAGTGACTCCCGTGACCATGCTGCTGCCGTCTTCCTGCAGCCGTTCCCACTCCTTGTTCATGTCCAGAGCTTCCTTAAGCTTCTGGTTCTGCATCATGGCTGCCGTGGCAAAGGGCTGAGGCAGCAGTCCCAGCCCATCCGGATTCTCCGCCAGCAACGCAGCCACCTCCGTGGCCTCTGACTTATATTCCAAAATACAGTCTCCCTCATTGAATCCGTTCTGCTTCAGTATATACAAAAGTACCGCTTCCGGGGTGGTTCCCTTCCCCGTAAGGTATATCGTCCTTCCCTTCAGGTCCATTACGCTGTCCACTTCACTGTCTCCCGTCACCAGATAGAGCACGCCCAACGTATTGATGTCCACCACCGCTATGCCGCCCTCTGACTTCTGATAGAATACCGCCGCCACATTGGCTGGCACCAGCGCTATATCCAGCTCTCCTCTTGTCATCAGCCCCAACAGCTCCTCCGCTCCCACGGCCATCTGAAACTCATAGGAAAGCGACGTCTCTCCCTTCTTGGCGCTGTCCATCAGAAACAGAAGCCCCAGAGAAGTGGGCCCTTTCAGGGACCCTACCCGCACTTCTCCCTCCGTCCGCTTCCCGCAGCCCCCCAGCAGGAGCATCCCTGTCAGCATAAGGCAAAGGCAGCGAAAGAGCCTGCTCCATCCTCCATGCCGGATACCGCTCCTATGACACATGTTGTCTATATGATGCATTTCTCTCTTCTGTCTCACGAACCATGCCCTCCCGATTTTTCCTTGTCTGTCTCCGCTTTCTCTGAGCTTCCCCTGCTATTTGCCTTTCTTACATTTCTTGCTTTCCTTGCCTACTTGTTTTTCTTCCCCTTCCTGTCTTCCATGGTTTCCCTGCCTTGCCTTCTCTGCTTTCTTGCTTTTCGTCCTCTTTTTGTCTTCCCTGCCTTCCCTTCTCTGCTTTCTTCCCTTTCCCCCTATTTTTGTCTTCCAGTTTTTCTTACTTTTCCAACCTTATTTTTCCTGCCTTTCTTTTCTTGCCTTATTTTTTCCGCCTTTCTTTTCTTGCCTTATTTTTCTCGCCTTACTTTTCCTGCCTTACTTTTCTTGCCTTATTTTTCCTGCCTTATTTTTCCTGCCTTTCTTTTCCCGCCTTACCTTTCCTGCCGTTCTTGACTTCCCCTTCCCTGGTCCGTATTATATCAGACTGAGTGGATCCTGTAAATTGAATCTTATACTCTCATTTTCCCATAATAATGACACATTTGTCATGATGCAACTTTTATGGAAAAAAGATGTACATTCTATGCAAAAAGGATGATAGTTTGATGAGTCGCCTTCCTATGCTGTATTTATGACATGGCACAGCCCGGCATGGCATACAATGACACTGAGCCTATCAAAAAATACAGAACATACAAAAGCCAGAAAGCATATGGCGACAAGGGCAGAGCACACGTAAGCCTATGCGGGAACCAGAGGAGGGGTATATCAACATGGAGCTGCTTCGCTATATGATGAAACAGACCATAAGACTGTGGCGTCATGGGGAA
>CANOFQ010000104.1 GCA_947565325.1 uncultured bacterium | reverse complement strand
GAATACTTTTTCAAAAACAGGTTGGGTTTTAGAGGGGAATAGAAAGTGGAGTATCTGTTTGAAACGGAGCGGCTGGGGATTCGAAAATTTGAGATGGAGGATGCCGGATGCCTCTATGAGAACCATCTGGAGGACGGGGTCAAAAATTGGATTCCTGATGAATGCTATGCAGATATGGAAGAAGCTCGGGATGCGGTTAAATTTTATGCAGACTGTGTGGGCAGCAGGCGATTGCCCTATGTATTGGCTGTTGAATTAAAAGGAACAGGTGAACTGATCGGCGATATAGGTGTGAACGAGGTTGAGGGAAATCCTGATGAGGTGGAAATAGGCTATGTGATATGTGGAAAACATAGCGGGAAAGGCTATGCCACGGAAGCTTTGAAAGGGATGTCGGAGTTTATAACAGGAATTTTTGAGATCAAGTGTTTATACGGACGTGTCATGCATGGAAATGATGCTTCTGTGAAGGTTCTTGAAAGGAATGGTTATGAATTCGTCAAGGAGGAATTCGGGGCGGAGGATGATCCTTATGGGAATGGAATGTTGGTCTACAGAAAAGTATGCTGAATCGGCGAGGGCGTGCATTGGGCACGCCTTAATTCCGTTTTCTGAGCAAAGCAGAATGGCATGACAGTCGCTATTGAATTTAGAATAATATGCGAAATAGATAATATGCGGAATAGAAAAAAGGCAAAATAGATGGGATGCAAAAGATGGTTGAGGTTCAGGGTTTGTGGATAAGGAGGAGCGGAATATGATTGAATTGTTGCAGGGCGGCGCATATCTGGTAAACGGCAGGGAAATGATAGCTGACGGGCCGGAAGCAGAGGAGGCCATTTTTCAGAGGACCGGAAAGAGGGTAACCAAGAGTGAGGCGGCGCAGCAGACCATTGCCTATGGCATTCTGGAAAGACATAATACATCGGGGAGCATGGAGAAGCTTAAGATTCGGTTCGACAAGCTTACCAGCCATGATATCACCTTTGTGGGGATCATACAGACGGCCAGGGCGTCGGGGCTGGAAAGGTTTCCCATGCCCTATGTGCTGACAAATTGTCATAACTCCTTGTGCGCAGTGGGAGGGACCATCAATGAAGACGATCATATGTTTGGGTTGAGCTGCGCCAAGAAGTACGGCGGGGTCTATGTGCCGCCTCATCAGGCCGTGATTCATCAGTACGCCAGAGAGATGCTGGCGGAGGGCGGGGGCATGATTCTGGGCTCCGATTCCCATACCCGCTACGGGGCGCTGGGCACCATGGCGGTGGGCGAGGGCGGCCCGGAGCTGGTGAAGCAGCTTCTGAACCAGACCTATGACATCAGTATGCCGGGGGTGGTGGGAGTCTATCTCACCGGTGAGCCGGTGAAGGGCGTGGGGCCTCAGGACGTGGCGCTGGCAATTATAGGCGCTGTATTTCGGAACGGATACGTGAAAAATAAGGTCATGGAGTTCGTGGGGCCCGGTGTGGCGTCCCTGAGCGCAGACTTCCGTATCGGAATCGATGTGATGACGACAGAGACTACGTGCTTGAGTTCTATATGGGAGACGGACAGGGAGATCGAGGAGTTCTACGAGATCCATGGCCGGAAGGGAGATTATAAGGAGCTCGCTCCGGGGCAGGTGGCATATTATGATGGAATGGTGCTGGTGGATCTTGGCGAGATCCGTCCTATGATCGCCATGCCCTTCCATCCCAGCAACACCGTGACCATAGAGGAGCTGAATGCAAATCTCATGGATATACTGGAGGAGACGGAGAAGAGGGCGCTGGTGAGTCTGGAGGGAGCCAGGGCCGCAGACGGAACGCCGCTGGAGTTTCACCTGAAGGACAAGGTGCGGGGCGGAAGGTTCATGGTGGATCAGGGCATCATCGCAGGCTGCGCAGGGGGCGGCTTCGAGAACATCTGCGCCGCTGCCGATATTTTGAAGGGGCGCTCCATCGGGGCGGGGGGATTTACCCTCAGCGTGTATCCTGCCTCCATGCCGGTATATATGGAGCTGGTGAAAAACGGCTGTGCTGCCGCCATCATGGAGACGGGGGCGGTGATGAAGACGGCCTTCTGCGGCCCCTGCTTCGGCGCAGGGGACACGCCCGCCAACAATGCCTTCAGCATCCGCCATTCCACCAGAAACTTCCCCAACAGAGAGGGCAGCAAGCTCCAGAACGGCCAGATTTCCTCCGTTGCGCTGATGGATGCCCGCTCCATTGCGGCCACGGCGGCAAATCAGGGAGTTCTGACCCCCGCCACGGATTTTGACGGGGAGATGGGGAAATATAAATATCATTTCGACAGCCGTATCTATGCCAACAGAGTGTTTGACTCCAAGGGCATAGCGGATCCGGAGACGGAGATCCAGCTGGGGCCCAACATCAAGGACTGGCCTGCCATGGGGGCGCTGCCGGAGAATCTGCTGCTGCAGGTGGTCAGCGAGATCCACGATCCCGTCACCACCACCGACGAGCTGATTCCCTCCGGGGAGACCTCTTCTTACCGGTCAAACCCTCTGGGGCTGGCGGAGTTTACTCTGAGCCGGAAGGATCCGGACTATGTGGCAAGGGCCAAGGAGATCCAGAAGGCGGAGAAGGAGCGTGCGGAGGGAGGACATCCCTGCCATGTGCTGCCGGTTCTGAAGGAGCTGATGCGGGCCGTAAAAGGGCAGTTCCCTGAGGTGAATCATGCAAATACGGGCTTCGGCTCCACGATTTTTGCGGTGAAGCCGGGGGACGGCTCCGCAAGGGAGCAGGCCGCCTCCTGCCAGAAGGTGCTGGGGGGCTGGGCCAATATCGCAAACGAGTACGCCACCAAGCGCTACCGCTCCAATCTGATCAACTGGGGCATGCTGCCTTTCCTGATCAGGGAGGGGGAACTGCCCTTCAAAAATCTGGATTATCTGTTTTTCCCGGGCATCCGGAAGGCCGTGGAGGAGAAGGCGGATGCGGTCACGGCCTATGTGGTGCGGGAGGACGGGCTGCAAGCCTTTGAACTGCGTCTGGGAGAGCTGACGGACGAGGAGCGGCAGATCATCCTGAAGGGATGCCTGATCAATTATAACCGGGTGAAGTGAGCCTGCGGAGTAGCAGAAGGGGAAGGACCACAATCGGGATATGAGGGGCGCAGAATGAAAGAGAAGCTGTCGTTTGGAAACTATATATCGGGAAACCGCAGGACGATGGCGCTGCTGGGAATCTTCGTCACGGCTTTTTTCCTGATCCGTCTCCTTTTTCCCACCGTAGGCTATGACACGGACGAATGGGTGGTTTCGCCGGAATCCACCCTGAGCCACTGGGAAAATCTGGGCCGGTACTCTCTGGTGTGGATGAAGCGGCTGACGGGGAACGGGGCCAATCTGGTTCTGATGAATATTGCCACTGCCGTCAATGTCTATCTGTATACGGTCCTTTTTCTCTATTTCCTGAACAGGACGGGCAGAGGAAGGGACTGGAAGAGGGATCTTCTGTGCGGGATGGTTCTGGTCTCCGCCCCTATCTTCTGTGAGCAGTACTATTTCACCCTGCAGAGCGCAGAGGTGTCTTTTGCCATGGTTCTGATGATGGCGGCATTTCTCCTCACATGGCGGATGCTGGAGAGGAAGGAATGGGCATGGGCCGTAGGGCTGGTGGCAGTGCTGCTGTTTGTGTTCGGCGCATATCAGGCCTTTGTCAATGTGTATGTGGTGGGAGTGCTGATCTGTCTGTACGGACTAAACGAGGAGAAGAAGGGGGATAATCTGAAAAGAACCGGGGCGGCGACAGCCATTTTCCTGGTGGCTTTGCTGGGACATCTGGGGATTGCATATCTGGTGCGGGGCGGAACCTTTGCGGCAGAGAGCGGATATCTGGAGGTGGTCTGGCTTCAGGAGCCTTTTTATGTGGCATTGAAAAACATTGTTTTTGCCGTGGGAAAGGTGGTGCTGGGATACGGGACAACGCTGAACCTTTCCTATGCGTTCTGTGCGCTTTTTGTTTTTCTGCAGATCCGGAGAGGAGGCTTTGCGGTCAGCTGGAAGCATTTCTATCTGCTGGCGCTTCTGGCATCCCCGTTTCTGCTGCATATGGTCACGGGGCAGCCGCTGAACGCACCCCGGGCAGAGCTGAGTCTGCCGCTGCTGTGCGCATTTCTGTTCTGGAAATATTATGAGGGCGGCAGATGGCCCAGACTGGCACTGTGCCTGATCATAGCGTCCCAGCTGGTGCACAGCGAGCTGCTGATGTTCAGCGACTATCTGCGCAATCAGAACGATAGGGCCATTGCGGAGAGGATCTATAGGGACTGCGGGGCAGATGGAGATACACCCATCGTCTTTAAGGGGGTGGAGCGCACGGAGGAGAACGTGCCTGTGCTTTTGGGACAGGTCATCGGGAGATCCTTTTTTGAGTGGACGCCCATGACGGAAATGCATAATGCCAGCGGGCATAGGATCAGTTATTTTATGGAGTGCTACGGAATGAAATTTGTCTGTCCCGATGAGGGGACTGCGGCCAAAAGGGACGAGATCGCCTTTTCCGCAGCGTATCCGGAGGACGGATATATCGTTGAACTGGACGGAGTGTATTATGTGAATCTGGGAGAATAGCCGGACGGAGCCAAGGCGGCTCTGCCGGAAGTCAGTCGGCTTTTTTGGGAAACAGCCAGAGCCGGGTCAGGCGCACCGCATCTATGAGGAAGGGAACCAGGAAGATCAGCATCATCACGGCCAGGGAAAGGTTCTGTCCCGCTTCGGTGGAGGGATTGATGCCTGCCAGAAACGAGAAGAAATGGTTGAACAGGAAAACGCCTCCCATCAGCAGAAAAATGAAGAGCAGAAAAGCGATGAAGATACTCTGGGCGATGTGCAGGCAGACCTGATAGAAACAGCAGATGTCGTAGACGAAGGCCAGCATCAGCAGTCTCAGCAGCACCGCTGTCAGCCCGGTGTAATCGCCGGTTGACATTGAAAAAGCGCCTGCCGTCGCCAGCGCCAGCTTCACTGCCGTCATGACAAGCAGGATTTTCTTGTCGGTGGGCTTTAAATAGTTTTTGGTGTTTTCAGGATTATTCTGTTTGATCTTGATCAAGGGAGGCCTCCGTTCAGGTTTCAGCTCAAAGATTTTCAAAGGGACGGGCCGTAACGCCGCCAATGCCCATGATAGCATATTTTCCGGCGGCAGTAAAGAGGTCCGAGAGGCAAAAGTCCGTATACGGTTCAGGCGCTGATAATTGAGAAATTCGTAAAGCTTGATCGGCTGAGCCATGAATAGCAGCTTAGGCGCTTGACAACGAAGTTCCGGCAGAATTTTGGTTCCGGCTTGTCCGGGTCAACAGGATCAAAGGATCATAGGAGGGAGATCGTTATGGAATTCAATAAATCTGTGTCAAACCCCATGCTGGTGGGCTGTATAGAGCTGATGAAGGAGGAGGACACTCCGGAGCACCGCAGCATGTTCATGAAGGAGCTTGCCAGGGCGGAGCTTATGAGCCCTGCCATCGTGGAGCCGGCTCCCGGCGAGAAGGACGGAGAGCAGGTGCTGCTTCCCGGCAGCAAGGTACAGTTTCCCATGCTTTCCGCACCGGACGGACGGAAATTTTTCGTGGCCTTTACGGATGTGACGGAATATGATAAATGGAAGGAAAAGAATCCGGATTTCCCTGCCTTTGCCCTGAAGCTGGAAGACTATGGGGCCATGCTGCTGCGCAAGGACCCGCAGGGAAATGCCTGCCCGGCGCTGGGGGTGGTCCTGAATCCCTTCGGTGCGAATATCGTGGTTCCCAGGGAGATGCTGGCGGGTATGATGGCTGCGAAGGTGGCCCAGGCGAAGGAGCTGGCCGCCAGACAGGCAGTGCAGGTGGGAGCCGGGCTGAAGCCCGGAGCCGGACCGAACGGAAAGCAGTAAGCCAGGGCTAAAGAATACTGCTTTCTTGTCGATATAAATAGTACAGGAAAGCAGTTAGGCCGACTGCTGCCGAGTATGAATATGGACACCACGGATGGTATTTATGCGGGAAAAGGATTTTCCTGCTGAATGCCGTCTTTTTATGTAGCCATAAAAGAGTTCCCAGTGGGCACGGGACGCTGCGTCAGGGAGGACGGGAGACCCGGGCGGCATGGGGACGGGTGGCCATAAAGGAGTGCAGAGGGAGTGAAAATCGATTCCAGTGCGGTGAATATGGGATCTGCAAGGAGCTATCGGACGGCCTCCGTCACCTTCCGGCGTTTCACGCTGGAGACCAGACAGGTGGCAGTGGGGGTCGGGGGCGCTTTGAATGCGGCCGTCAGTGGAGATGGCCGGAATGCGGCAGACGCAGAGAGAAAGGGAGAGCAGCAGAGGACGGGAGAAGAGGGAACCCGGCAGGCCACGCTTCAGGACTGGCAGAGCCGCCTGCAGCCGGCGGGCGGCGCAGCTGCGGTGAGGAGCTCTGCCAGCCAGACCATCGCCAACATACGTCAGACTACCATAGAATATATATTCAATCTCTTGTTTTCCCATAGGAGAGGAATCCTGGGCCAGTGGATGAGGGACAGCAGTTCTATGGCGGCCCAGCCCGCCCGGTGGAACGGATCCCAGGAGACGGGGCAGGGCGGAGGGACGTACAATGAGGACAGCCTGCAGCAGACGGGGGAGAAGGCGGCCGCCAATATAAGGGTGCTGACCTACAGCAGCGACACGCTGCGGATCGAGAGGGAGGAGACTGCCTTTTCCACGAAGGGGACAGTGCGGACTTCTGACGGCCGGGAGATCAGCTTCGATGTAAATGTGGGCATGAGCCGTGAGTTTCAGGAATATTTCCGGGAGACGCTGAACCATGGGACCTTCGTGTTCTGTGATCCGCTGGTGATCAATCTTGACACGGATGTGGCGGAGCTTTCTGACCAGACTTTTTACTTCGATATCGACGGTGACGGGGAGATGGACGAGATCTCCGGCATGGGAGCCGGGAGCGGATATCTGGCATTGGACAAGAACGGAGACGGCGTCATCAATGACGGAAACGAGCTGTTCGGCACTGCCAGCGGAGACGGCTTTGCGGATCTGGCCAGGTATGACGAGGACGGCAACGGCTGGATCGACGAAAACGACGCCATATGGGATAAGCTGAAGATCTGGTGCAGGGACGAGAACGGAAAGGAAGTGCTGTACAAGCTTGCAGATAAGGGCGTGGGCGCCATCTGTCTGCAGAACGTGTCTACCGACTTCACCCTGAGGGGGGAGGAGGGGCGCACCAAGGGCGCTGTCCGCAGCAGCGGCGTGTTCTTGTATGAAAACGGCGGCGTTGGCACGGTGCAGCATGTGGATGTGGCGAAGTATCAGGCTTCGGCATAGTACCGGGGTAAGGGTGCCGGAAACGGAGCAAGGATGCCGGAACCGGGGCAAGGAATGCCGGAACCGGGCAGGAATGGACGGTTCCGGCCAAATGAATAAAAGGGAGTATGGGACAGTGACTGACTGCCGCCCCGATTCAGGGGCGGCTTTTTCATGCGCTTTTTTATGCGCAGATAAAAGCGGATAAAATAGGAAAGCCTGCATAATTCTCCTTCGTTAGGGCAAACTGATAGCGAGCAGTACGAAAACGGTATTGACTTAGACTTAAAGTGAACAAGGAAGGGAAGGCATCTATGAGAAGGAACAGAAGGAACAATGCTAAAAAGGAACGTATCATTATGATCGCCTCGTCGGCGTTTGTGCTCACTGCGCTGACCATGACAGGGATCTACATGAAGTCCAACGACGCAGATCAGCAGGATGACGGCTATACCATAGACTTTACTGCATTCGAGAACGATCTCCAGGACAAGATAGATGAGATCGAGCAGGGCGGTCAGGAGCTGGCACAGGGCGAAAAGAATTCGGCGCAGGAGAATCTGGGGCCGCTGCCCGGCGGTCTGGAGGACAGAGAGAGGAACGATCCTGTGAATCTGGACAGTGATCTGGACTATCCCTCTATGGAGGTAGGCTCCGGCCAGATCGAGATCCCGGGCCTTACGGACAGACTGCAGGGGAAGGAGCCGCTGGAGGAAAAGGATCCCGTCACAGAGGGTGTGCCGGCGGGTACGGGCGGGTCTGCCGGTGGAGATACGTCTGCCGGGGAAAATGTGCCTGCAATGGACAATTCGCCGGTGGTAGGCGACCGGACATCGGTGCCGGAGGCTGACGCAGCTGCCGGGACGGAGAACGATGAGGTGCAGGAGCCCACACAGGATGCGGACAGCAGCGAGGTGGTTACGGAGGTGCTGCACTTTTCCGAGGAGGAAGGGCTGCGCCGTCCTGTGAGCGGAGAGGTGCTGATCCCCTACAGTATGGACACCACGGTCTATTTTTCCACACTTGACCAGTTTAAATGCAATCCTGCGCTGGTGCTGTCGGCAGAGCAGGGCTCGGCCGTGATCGCATGTGCAGAGGGAAGGGTCGTGGACATTTTCGAGAATGAGGAGATCGGTCAGGCGGTCACCATGGAGCTGGGAGACGGGTATCAGATTACTTACGGGCAGCTTGAAGCCGTAAATGTAGTTATGGGAAGCCATGTGGAGCCGGGAGAGGTCATAGCGTGGATCGGCAAGCCTACGAAATACTATTGTGTGGAGGGTAGCAATCTGTACCTGAAGCTGACCGCGGACGGAAAGGCCATGGATCCCGAGAGGCTCTTCTATTGAGCGGGAGCAGAGCTATGTATATAATCGGCGGAACAATCAAGACTATGGCCGGCAGCGATATCCGGGACGGCTGCATCCGGATCGAGAACGGTAAAATAGCAGAGATAGGAAGGCGGGATGAAGTGGCGTTTCATCCCGCTTCTGACGAACGGGTCATAGAGGTTCCCAGGGGCCTTGTGATGCCGGGGATCATCGAGGCCCACTGCCATATGGGCATCAGCGAGGAGAAGAAGGGCATGGAGGGGGACGACTGCAATGAGACGGTGAACCCTGTCACTCCTTATCTTCGGGCCGTTGACGCTATCAATACCATGGACGCAGCCTTTGACGACGCAGTGCGGGCGGGAATCACCTCCGCCATGATCGGGCCGGGCAGCTCCAACGTGGTGGGAGGGCAGTTCGCCTTTCTGAAGACCAGAGGGCGCAGGGTGGACGATCTGGTGGTGAAGGCCCCGGCAGCCATGAAGGTGGCCTTCGGGGAAAATCCCAAGGTGAACTATTCCGGTCAGGGAAAGAGTCCCTCCACCCGGATGGCCATTGCGGCCATGCTGCGGGAGGAGCTGACCAAGGCTTTTTCTTATCTGAACGAGAAGACCAAGGCCCGGAATGCCGGGGAGGACTTTCAGGAGGATTTCGCCATGGAATGCTGGCTGCCGGTGCTGAGGCGGGAAATTCCCCTGAAGGCCCATGTACACCGTGTGGACGATATCTTTACGGCTGTCAGGATCGCTAGGGAATTTCAGCTGAAGATGACCTTGGATCACTGCTCTGAGGGGCATCTGATAGCGGAGGAGCTGGCAAAGGAGGGCTTTCCGGCTATTGTGGGGCCGGATCTGGCCAGCAGGAACAAGATCGAGGTACAGAACATGGCCTTCAAGACGGTGGGCGTGCTGAACAAGGCAGGGGTCATGACGGCAGTGACCACGGACCATCCGGTCTCTCTGATCCAGTCCCTGCCGCTGTGTGCGGGGCTGGCGGTAAAGTCGGGGCTGGACATGGAGGAGGGTTATAAGGCGATCACCATTCATCCCGCCATGATCTGCGGAGTTGCCCATAGGGTGGGCAGTCTGGAGCCGGGGAAGGATGCGGATATCGCTATCTTTGACGGAAATCCCATGGAAGTGTTTACCAGAACCCTGTACACCATCATTGACGGGAACATAGTCTACGAGCGTGGGAGCCGGGAGGAGAAGCAAAAAAGTCAGGACTGAAAAAGTAAAATAGTAGCAGGCATCTCAAAAGAGCTGGAAGACCGTGTGCGCTGCTGCGGCTGCCGGTACGGCGGTTGCCCTGACGGTAAGGTGAAGGCGCAGGGCGGGAAAATGATTTTTTGGCTTGGTCAGGGGGGTAATTCTGTCATCGGCCATTTCCTTCTTGAATAAGTATCCATATAGGAGTATGCTTACGGTATGTCTACGACGAACAGGCTCTGCATACGGAGCTGGAACGATGGGTATAAGGACGGGGAGGACGATTTATGAGGGTAGTGGTGTTGGCCGGAGGAATCAGCACGGAGAGGGATGTGTCTTTAAGCTCCGGCATGATGATCTATCATGCACTGAAGGAAAAAGGGCATCAGGCTGTCCTGCTGGACGTGTATCTGGGCTATGAGGGAGACCGGAGAGACATT
>CANOFQ010000103.1 GCA_947565325.1 uncultured bacterium | reverse complement strand
CTTTTTCATTCAAAAGAAGAAACCTGATCAGTGCGACGAGCTGTTGCCGCTTCCCGTGGATGGCGAGAGCACCAGATCCGGGAAGGAATAGGACATATCCTTCTCTGCACCGTCCAGCTGCACCGTCACGCTTTTCGTCTCGTACCCCGATTTGCGCAGGATAATTACATGGATCCCTTCTACCTTCCTGAAGCTGCAGGGAGAGATCCCCACATAGTTCCCGTCCAGATACACCTCCACCCCCTCCGGGGCATCCACATACACCTTATAATAATCAGTGGCAGTATCCTCCCCGGAATCAGAACCGGAAGAATCGCTGCTCTCCGGCTCCGTATCCGACACAGCATCCAGCGTCACATCGATTCCCACGGACTCCTGCGCCACCCTGATATACTTGGTCACGGACTGGTACCCCTCCGCCCTTGCGATGATCTGGTGCATACCGTATTCCAGCGTCACGGGCACGGAGACATCCACCTTGCTTCCATCCACATACAGCTGAGCATTCCCGGGGGTCAGGGAAAAAAGCACCAGTCCGGTCTGGGGATCCGGTATCTCCAGATCTCCGATATCCAGCGTCGTCTCCTCGTCACGACGGATGGAGACGCTCTTGACACCGCCCCCGCCCCTGTGGCTGACACTTACCTGATAGCTTCCCTCCGCCACCAACAGAAGCATGTCCTCCGTAATACGCTGTATCTTCGACTGTCCTATTTCAATCCAGCCCCCGATAAAGTTCTCGTCATTTGCCAGACGCAGATATCCATGGCCCTTCTCCACCTGCACGGAGAGAACCTGACTGTCGATGCCCTGAACCTTCAGCACGTCCGCCGGATTCAGGTCCATGGCTTCGATGCTCCTGCCCTCGGAGATATACTGGGTATCAGAGGTCAGCTTATAGACCTCGGAGCCGATGGTCATCTCCCCCCGCACAAAGTCCATCTCGTAGCGCTCCACATTGCTGAAGATCCACGCAGAGTCAGAAAGGCGCATGGTGGTCAGATGCTTTTTTGATTTCAGGAAGGTCACGTCCACCACATCCCCCACCTCGATCTGGCTCAGGGCGATGGCACTCCCGTATTTGTCATATAGTCTCGTGGTTCCGTCCATGGACAGCGTATATCTCCTGCTCAGATCCAGATTCAGGAAGGTGACCTCTCCCTTCTCCTCGTTCTTGCCCACCAGAACCGCAGTGTCCGCCGAATCATAGCTGTCAGGGCCGGTGACCACGAATCCCGTATCGACCCGGTCCGGCCCCGTCTGCTCCCCTATCTGGTTCCTGTCCTCCCCGAAGGGAAATGTGCAGGCTGTAAATGACATTACTGTCACTGCCGTCAGAAACAGGATGAATATTTTCTGAAACGTACTCTTCTTTTCCATAGCTTCCTCTTTGTATTTAGTGCCTTGCCTCTGCTGTTTTGCTCTTGCTGTTTTGCTCTTACTGTCTTGCCCTTGCTGTCTTGCCCTTGCTGTCTTGCCCTTGCTGTCTTGCCCTTGCTGTTTTGCTCTTGCTGCCTTGCCTCTGCCGCTTTGGCTCTCTGTTTTACCTTTGCTGCCTTGCTTCTGTCGCTTTGCCTCTCTGTTTTGTCTTCACTGCCCTTCCCATGCCGCTTTTCAGCCTAGGAAGCTCCTACCCTCCGGAACACCTCATCCAGAAAATGCTGTTTATCCTTCTCCTGACCGATGACCTTCTCCAGCTTCTCCTGATTCTTTCCCGGAATCCATGCCTTTCCGGAATTATAATAGAAATTCACGATCTTCCAGAATTTCTCCGGATAAGCAAGCCTATAATACAGTCCTATCCAGCTGCCCGCACTCAGCGGACATTCCTTCTGGTATTCATCTATCAGCCCGGCTCCCAGCGCCACCGACCAGCCGCTCTTTTCCAAGAGCTTGCGGAGCAGCAGGCACAGATCCCTGACCGGGTCGTCCCTGAGGCACTTTTCAAATCCTGCCACGAACCATCCGTCCTCCCCCTTCAGGATATTATGGTACTGATAGTCCCCATGGCAGAAAAACGCCGTCTCCTCTGAAGGAAGTACGCTGTACTGTCTCCACTCCTCCGTGACGGCCTCGGCCTGCTCCAGAAAAAAATCAAAATGGTTCCGCAGGCTCAGCTCGAACCAGCTCTTCTGACCCTTCTGCTGCAGATACTTCCGCACCCGTTTCAGCTCCCTATTATGCTTGTCATATTCCTTCTCCGTAGAAAAAGCCGCCGGAAGATGGGGCGTGAGGGGATCCAGACGCATGCTCTTATGGAGTCTTGCAAGCAGACGCACTGCGGCCCTGCATTCATCCGAATCATGAATGCTGCATTCCCTTCCCTCTTTCCATGTCTTAAGCACATATCCAGTGCCGTCCCCATCCTTTATGAACAGTCTGCCCTCTCTGCTGGGAACAATCCTCTCTGCCTTCACCAGCCCGTCCTCTGCTACCCTGCGCAGAAGCCGGTCCTGCAGTTCGATCCGCTCCTGACTCCCGGAGTATTCCTTAAAGATCATACACCCCTGATCCGTATCGCACAGAATGGCTCCCCGGCCTTTTCTGGTATGGCGCACCTCTATCTCATACTCCCCCAACAGTTCAACTGCCTTCTCATTCACCTTAAGACCCCCTCCCGTTCAGCCTGAGTCACCGCGACCTTTTCATCCGGCTAAACTATCATATGAAGGGATCTCCTAAAGTATGTTAATGATTCGACTCCTCCGAAGGCTTTCCCTCTTTATACCGGGCAGCCTCCTCCAGAAGCCTCTCTTTGACATTGCGTTCCGAATCCTCAAGCACCAGCTCCAGAAGCCTCTGCAGGGTCTGCCCCAGCTCCCTGCCCGGTTTCCAGCCTGCTTCCACCAAATCTCTGCCCGTCACCGCAAGCTCCTTCAGGGACAGGCACTGGCCTTCTGCCCTGATTTCCTCGTAAAGCCGGCTCCACTGCCCAAGGCGCTCCAGCTTTTCTGCCCGCCGATACTCGCTCTGGGCCAGTATATCGGCCCTCTTTACCTCTAAAAGCAGCGGAAACGCATCTTGTCCGATTTTATTGACGGCCCTGCGCACTCCGGCCCTGTCGGGCTCCACGCCATTTCCGTAATCGTGAAAAAGCACCAGTCTGCATACCATATGGATAGTGTCATTGTCGAACCGAAGCCGCCGCATGACCTCCTCCGCCAGCCGGGCGCTGACCGCCCCATGCCCATGAAAGTGGGTAAGGCCCTCTTCGTCTATGGTCAGGACGGAGGGCTTTCCCATGTCATGGAACAGCATGGCCAGCCGCAGAGTCTTGTCCGCCCCCGCTTCACAGAGGGAATGCAGGATATGCTCTCCCACGCTGTAGCAGTGATGGGGATGGCGCTGCTGCGTCTCCATGGCCTTGTCGAACTCCGGCAGAAACACCTTCGTGATGCCGCAGGCATAAGCCTGCCTGAGATAATCCGGATGCGGGGAAACCAGCAGCTTTACCAGCTCCGTCCGAATCCTTTCTGCGCTGATCCTTGACAGAAGCGGCGCCAGCTGCGCCATAGCCGCTCTGGTTCCCTCCTCTATCCCGTATCCCAGCTGGGCCGAGAACCGCAGGGCCCGCAGGATCCGCAGGGCGTCCTCCCCGAAGCGCTCCTCCGGGCTGCCCACGCAGCGGATCACTTTCCTTTCTATGTCCTCCATACCGCCGAAAATATCCACCAGTCCCTGCGCCTCATTGTAGGCCATGGCATTGATGGTCAGGTCCCTGCGCCTCAGATCCTCCCTGAGACTGGGCGTGAAGGTGACGTTTCTGGGATGTCTGCTGTCCTCATATTCTCCGTCAATGCGGTAGGTAGTGACCTCAAAGCCCTCCTTCTCCACCATGACAGTCACTGTCCCGTGCTGCAGTCCCGTGTCCACGGTATGGGAGAACAGCGCCTTCACCTGCTCCGGCCTTGCAGACGTGGTGATGTCCCAGTCCTCCGGCTCCCTGCCTAAAACAGAATCCCGCACGCAGCCGCCCACCGTATAGGCCTCGAACCCTGCTGCCTGAATCGTTCTGATGATATGATTTGCTTTCTCCGGTATCTTTATTCTGACTTCATCCCACATCTGACCCTGCACCTCCCTCCGCCTTTTATGATAAGCGTTCCTCATGCACTGCTATTTCCGAATATCAGGCTGTGTACTGTCAAATCAAATACCCTTGCGGCATTCGCAAAGCCAATTATGAATTGGCTTTATGCTCGTACGAGCAACGGCATAAAGTCAGCGCAGCTGACTTGACTCATTGCTCGCAGGAATCAATGCTTGCTCACGACATTCGCCCGGCACCCAAAGCCCAATTGTAATTAATTCTGTAGTATGAATCTGTTTATCACCTGCACCAGGCCGTCATCATCATTTCCGGGCGCCACAAAATCCGCCGCCTCCCTCACCTCCGGCTGGGCATTGGCCATGGCCACCCCCACCCCGGCTTGTCTGATCATGGAAATATCGTTGTAGCCGTCTCCGCAGCAGACAGTATCTGCCCAGTCTGCCCCCATGATCTCCAGCAGCTTCCCCAGCGCCGCCCCTTTATCCACACCCAGAGGCATGACCTCGATGAAATAAGGATCCGAGCGGTAGACCTCCGCCTTGTCCCCGAACCGGAGCCGCATCTCCCTCTCCAGCTCGCCGGCTCTGGCTGGCTCTGCGGTCATAAGACATTTATACATGCCGAAATCCACATAGCCCGTGAAATCCTGTGGCTGCACCACCGTCAGCCCGTTGATCCGGGCCTCCAGCTTCACATATTTATCCGGAACAAAGGCAGACACGGATATATCCCCTTTAATAGTGACAAGGCCGCAGCCCCTCTCCTGCGCAAAACGGTACAGCTCCGGCAGAAGCTCTCCCGGCAGCATCCTCTCATACACCGTTCTTCCGCTTTCGCACTGAAGTATGCATGCGCCGTTGAAGGCCATCACATACCCGCCGTACCGGTCCAGTGCAAGCTCCCGCTCATAGCGCCGAACGCCCGTCACCGGACGGCCGGATGCCAGAATCACCTTATGTCCCTGCTCCATCATGCGCCGCAGCGCCGCACTTGTGGCTGGGCTGATATCCTTCGCCGAATTGACCAATGTCCCGTCAATGTCCACCGCCAAGATTTTCTTCCGCATCACGCTCTTCCCTCTCTGCCCTTCCACGCAGAAATCGGTCCCCTCAAAACAGCAAGCGGCGGTGTACATGCCACCGCCGGCCCACTTTATCATTCCTCTGCCCGTCCGTACTGCCCGTTTTAGCCTTCAGAGTCCTCCCCGGAGCTCCCCTGACTGCTGTCCTCGGAGCCCTCGCCGGACTCCTCCTGACTGCTGCCCTCGGAGCCTTCCTGACTATTGCCCTCAGCGCTCTCACTGCTGCCGTCCTCGGAGCCCTCCTGCCCCGGCTGGTTGCTGGCCGCAGCCGCCTCCTGCACCTTGATATAGTTCAGGTTTCCTTTGTCCTTCACATCCATGTTCTCTGTAAAGCTCTCCAGATATTCCGACATCTCCTGGCTCAGCAGCGTCTGGCGAATGCTCAGATACCACTCTTCCTCGTTGGGTGCCACATAATATACCACATAAGTATATCCGTCTCCCTCGGCAGGAATGACAGTCGTGTCACCTGCCTTGCGGCTGCTGTCGGAAATCCACTCCCTCAGGTTCTCCGGTGTACTGGAGGAAACAAGGGCTTCATACAGCCCTCCCTTCACCGTACTCTGGGCGGAGTCCTTGTACTTGTCGCAGATCTCGCCGAAGCTCTCCTCCGTGGCGGCGCCGCTCTTCCATTCATCCAGAACAGCCTGTCCGTCCCCCTCCTTCATCATAAGGATCCGGGCATCTGCCGAACGGGTCTTGTCCAGATACCGGCCCTCAAAGCCCAGCACATAATACCGGTGCCCCGTAGAATCCTCGATCACCGTGGTATCTCCCGCTTTCCTCTCCTCGTCGAAGAGCCAGCTCTGCAGAGAATAAGTGACTGCGGATTTCTTCATGTTCGTGCTCAGCTCGCCCTCCGCCTTGATCTTCTTCTCTATGGAGTCCGCCTCGGCCTTTGCGGCCTCCATGGCGGCGGCGATCTCTGCCTCAGAGGGCTGGTAGGGGGTCTCGGACCCTTCCGCTCCTGCGTCCTCTCCCTCTTCCTCATCCTCCACGGGATCCGCCAGCTCCGTAGGCTCCGTGGGAAGCTCCGCATTCACGGTATGCAGATAATAATCTACCGAGTCATAGCTGGCCCTGTCAGCCTCATAATATTCCTGAATCTCCTCTGCAGAGGGTGCGAACCTGTCCTCCAGAACCTCCTCGCTATAGGCTGCCAGATACATTCCCTCCTCCACGTAGGGCTTCACACGGGACTCCGTGGCATATGCGCCGTACAGCTGGCGCACATAGTCCTTCACGGAGCTTCCTGCCGAAGCAGCGGCATCCTTCAGCGCTTCCGTGTACTCATCGTACTCCTGTGCGGTATCATGGACGAAGCCGGCTCCCTGCGCCTCCTTCACCATGGCCTTGTTCTGGGCAAGCCGCTCCACGGTCATCTCGTCGAAGTGATCCTTCCATGTAAGAGTGTCACTGTACATCTGCTTGCTCAGATCTCCCGACAAGTCTATGCCAAAATAATAGAGATAAGTAGTGTAATACTGCTCCATGAAATTGCTCAGCACCAGGTTGTAATTATAATCATATTCCACCTTGGTGACCTTCTCGCCGTTCACCTCTATATAGGTTCCGTTCAGATTCATCCAGGTGCGGATCGGGAAGGATACTGCCAAACATACCAGCGCCGCTATCAGCACGATGCCTGTAATACGGCCTACACGCTTGTCCCGCAGCTCCTTTTTCTTCTCCTCTTCCCTTCTCTGCATCTTTCGGTCATATCTGGTGACTATCTTTTCCGCCGGCTGACCTCCGCTCTGCTTGTCAGCGTTCTGCCCGGACTCCCGCTTTTCATTTTCCGTCTTTGCCATGGCTATGCTGCCCCTTCCTTATTTTCCTCTCTGCATCTGCGGGCCGCCCGGTCTGTGGCTTCAAAGACCTGCAGGCCTATGGAGCGCCGACCTGCCGGTCTGGTAAAACGCCAGTCCGCAGACCTGCGGTTTGCCGATCTGCCGCCCTACAGATGTCCTCCTTGCGCACACAGATGCAATATTGGACTATTTTACAGTATTTTGCGGAAAATGTGAAGCTATTTCACATATTTTTCAAGTTTTTCCACGATATTTTTCAGGCAGCCGGGCTCGAAGGGACTCATAAGGCCCACTTCCTTCACCATGTTCGTGAAGAAATCGCTGGCGGACAGGTTGCAGAGCTTCAGATAGCTCCTCCACGCCCCGTCGAAATCCTCGTCCATCTTCACCTTGTACTGCAGGGCGCAGGTCTGGGCGATGCAGTAGTCTATATAGTAGAAGGGACTGTTGTAGATATGCTGCTGCCTCTGCCAGAAGCCCCCCTTGCCGAAATACGGATCATCCCCGTAATCCTGGTGAGGTCTGTACACCTTCTCCAGCTCCAGCCATGCGGCCCGCCGCTCCTGAGGAGTCATGTCCGGGTTCTCGTACACGATGTGCTGGAACTCGTCCACCATGCAGCCGTAAGGGATGAACGCCACCGAGTCCTCCAGATGCATCTCGATATAGTCCTGCGCCCGGTCGCCGAAGAAGAGCGGCATCCACTTCTGGGTAAAGAACTCCATGGACATGGAGTGGATCTCCGCCGTCTCCATGGTGATGTCGCTGTGCTCCCGGATGGGATCCTTGCCGGAGAGGTACCCCTGAAAGGCGTGGCCGCACTCATGGGTTATGACATCTACGTCACCGCTGGTTCCGTTGAAATTCGCAAAGACAAAGGGCGAGTTGTACACGGGCATATAGGTCATGTAGCCGCCGGCCCTCTTGGTCTTGCGACCCAGCACGTCGAACAGCTCGTTCTCCATCATGAAATCATAGAACTCCTTCGTCTCCGGGGAAAGCTCGCTGTACATCTTCCGGCCCGCCGCAAGAATCTCCTCCGGGCTGCCGAAGGGCGCAGGGTTGCCGTTCTTGAAATACACCGCATTGTCGATGTAGCTCAGCTTCTCAAGGCCCAGCCTCCGCCGCCTGCGGTCATGGAGCTTCTCGGCAAAGGGAACCAGATACTCCTTCACCTGCTGCCGGAAGGCCTCCACCTCCTTCTTCCCGTAGCAGTTGCGCATCATCTTGTAATAGCCCAGCTCCACGAAATTCTCATATCCCATCTCCTTGGCCTGAGCGGTGCGGTTCTTCACCAGCTTGTCATACAGCTCGTCCAGCTTCTCCACATTGGCCATGAAGAAATCGCTCTGTGCCTTCCATGCCTCCTTTCTGACATTCCTGTCAGAATTGATCAGGTAGGGCCTCATCAGGGACAGGTTCAGCACCTGCCCGTCAAAGGGGATCTTGGCTCCTGCGATGAGCTTGTTGTACTCCGTTGTCAGGGCATTGGCCTCCTGCATCAGAGGAATCAGCTTCTCGTCCATGGCCTTCTGGGCGATCTCCAGATTCTTGAAGGCCACGGGACCGATCTTCTCCTCCAGATACGCCCGGTAAGGGGAGGCGTAAAGCTTCTTCTCGTACTCCAGCGTGAGATTTCGGTAGATAGGTCTCTTTTCATTATAATACTCATGTTCCTTCTCATAGAACTGATCCGTTGTGTCCACGTCATAGCGGATGTGGGCGATGGTCATCTGGGTGCCCACCCTGTCCGTGAGCTCATAATACTTCTGATGAACCGCAAACTGCTCCTCTCCGCTCCCTGCGCTGTCGAATTCCTCCATCAGCGCCCGCATCTCCTTTTCCACCCGGTCAAAATCCACCCGCTCATAGGGCATGTCCTTGAACTTCATACGCTTCTCCTCTTTTCCTTTTTCTTTTTCCTTTTCTGCGCCCGACCTGCTCGCTGCACCTGCCGTATTCCTGGCTCTCACTGCACCTGCTGCACTCTCAGGAACCGGCTCGCCGGGGCTTCCCTCAGGCCGTGATCCATGGCTCCCTGTTCCATATTACACGATTTGTCCGGCAAAGTAAACCAAAACTGTAGAAAATATGTCTTTATCCAAAGACGCCGCCATTCCTCATCCTATTTTCGGAATCGCACAGTAAACGCATACAGAGTCAATCAGGTCGTTCATCTCGTCAATATAATGCGCTTTTTCTTCCTCGTCCTGCTGCCTGTCAATCAATTTCACTGCCAGGTCGCGGAGAAGCTTCGCCCTGCTCTCCAGTTCCAGATTCAAAATGCCGTCCGATTCACGCTCATTCAGCGACTGGGAAAGCAGCTCTGACACAAGGGCGGCCCCCTTTGATATGGTCTGCTCCGCCAGATCACAGGTTTCCATGGAGACGGATATAGAATATACAAAATCCCGGATCAGTTCATAGTTTCCGGCCATGGCGGCCTTATCCTCCAGCAGATAAGTAAGCATGGCCTTCATCAGCTCCTCATGCTTCTGAAACAGCTGCTCATTTTCCTTATAAAACCTAAGCTTCTCGGAAGACAGTGCGAATAGCCTCCTGACGGCAAGAAGCCTTACGCTTTCCCTGCTCCTGACGTCCTCGTTCTGGGTGAAGGCAGCGATTCTCTCCAGAACCCTGCATTTTGTTTCATCCTCCAGATACTCCGCCGCTTCCATTACCGCCCGCAGATCCTTGAACTGCACCTCGTTCAGCTGGGCAAGGATTTTCAGGTTGTCCTCCTGGTACTGCCGCTGCGGCTCCTGCGCCCTGGTAGCCCTGTCCATATAGTTCATCAGCGGCGAAAAGTCCACCAGACCGGTGGTCTGATTAATGGATATCAGTTTCAGATCCGCCAGCTCCTGAAAATAGAACCCCTCATCCTCCGCCTTATACTCTTTCGGGTTCTCTATGCACAGAAATACGGCTGTTCTCTTTGAAATCTGAAGGGCATTCTGCAGCCTATAATATTTTGTGGCGATCATCAGAAAATTTCTGGTAAAGACATCCTCAAAGCAATCCACAAAATTGTCATACAGATATCCCTCAAGCCCTTTCGCAGGGCCGCTGTAGCTGCCCTTCAGACGCCCGCTGGACAGCTGCCCCGTCTGATAATAGGCTTTTGCATACCAGATCAGCAGGGGCAGGCCTCCTGTCAGCTGATGCATCTCCCCGGATGTAATATCAGACCTCCATCTGGTATCCGGGAAAATATGATCCGTCATTTTGGCACAGTCATCTTCACTCAGTCTCTCTACGATAATGTCCTTTGATTCCTTTGAAGCAAATCTTGTAGTGATTAACAGCTTGATAATATTAGGC
>CANOFQ010000102.1 GCA_947565325.1 uncultured bacterium | reverse complement strand
ACGAAGGTGGACTCCTTCCCCACCTTGCCCACCCAGCGGCTGATCTCCTTGCCGCCTCCGTGGACGATGATAGGCTTGAAGCCCACCAGCTTTAAAAGCGTCACGTCCTTTATGACATTTTTCTGAAGCTCTGCATTGCTCATTGCGCTTCCGCCGTATTTCACCACGATGATCTTGCGGTTGAAGCGCTGGATATACGGCAGGGCCTCAATGAGCACCTCTGCCTTCTGAAGTACCTTTTCCATATCCTTTTCCATGGTCACTGAATCCTTTCCCTATTTTCGTCAAGGCTGCGGACTTACCTAATCATACCACTTTCTGCGCAGGAATCAACCTTTTATTTCTCAGCTTCTGTAATCCGCATTGATCTTCACGTAATCATAGCTCAGATCGCAGCCCCAGGCCACGGCCTCCTGGTCTCCCATGTGCATATCCGCCAGAATGACCACCTCGGGCTGAGAAAGGATCCTTGTGGCATCCTCCTCGCTGTAGCTGCAGGCGCAGCCGTCTCCGAAGATGTGGATCCTCTCCTGACCGGCCTGAAAATACAGATCCACGGCATTCGGGTCGAACTGCGCCCCCGAGTATCCCAGTGCGCAGAGAATCCTGCCGAAGTTGGCATCGTGGCCGAACACCGCCGCCTTGGTCAAGGAAGAACAGATCACCGACTTCGCCAGTATCCGGGCATCCTTCTTGGATGCCGCCCCCGTCACCCTTGCCTCAATCAGCGCCGTGGCCCCCTCTCCGTCCCCGGCCATCTGTCTGGCCAGATAAGTGTTCACGAAACGCAGCGCCTCACAGAAGGCATCATAATCCTCCCCTTCCGCCCTTATCTCCTCGTTCCCTGCCAGACCGTTGGCCAGAATCACAAGCGTATCGTTGGTACTGGTATCCCCGTCCACGGAGACCATGTTGAAGGTATCCTCTATATCCTCCCGCAGGGCCTTCTGAAGCATCTCCTTTGAAATCCTTGCGTCCGTGGCAAGGAAGCCCAGCATGGTGCCCATATTGGGATGGATCATGCCCGAGCCCTTGCACATGCCTCCCAGCGTCACCGTTTTTCCGCCGATCACAGTCTCCACTGCGATCTGCTTCGGATGGGTGTCCGTGGTCATAATGGCCGCCGCAGCATCCAGCGCCGCCTCCCGGCCCTGAGCCTTCGCCTCCGCCAGCTTCTCGATCCCCCTCATGATCCTGTCCTGGGGAAGCTGCATGCCGATGACTCCCGTGGACGCCACCAGCACTGCCTCCGCAGGGATCCCCAGAAGCGCTCCCGCATGCTCCGCCTCCCTCCGGCAGCAGTCCATGCCCTGCCTGCCCGTGGCGGCATTGGCCATTCCCGTGTTCACCACCGCCGCCTGCACGAAAGGAGAATGCTCCACGATCTCCCTGTCCCACAGCACGGGAGCCGCCTTCACCACATTGGTGGTAAAAGTGCCCGCCGCCACACAGGGCACCGTACTGTACAACAATGCCATATCCCTGCGGTTCTCATACTTCACTCCCGCCTCTACTCCCGCAGCCAGAAATCCCTTTGCCGCATTCACGCCGCCTTCTATCTGTCTCATTGCCGCTCCCTCCTCTGCGCTATGCAATCCTACTTATTAAATGCCGTTATGTTCGCCTCGTTCAGCGTGAAATCATAGTAGTTCAGATCCTCTCTTCTTGTCCAGCCGATGCAGTTCCAGAAAGCGTTTCCCACATCGTTCACCGTAAATGCGATCAGGCTCACCTTATTGATCTCCTCTGACTTCAGGGCGTTCATGCAGTGTACCACCATGGCCTTGCCGATCCCGTTTCTGCGGCAGTCCTCCCTGACGCACACATGGTACAGACAGCCCCTCCTGCCGTCATGGCCGCAGAGAATGCCGCCAATGATAACACCGTCGCCATCCACGGCCACCACGCTGGTGGACGGGTTCCTCCTCAGGAAGCGCTCCACCCCCGCCCTGGAGTCATCGATGCTGCGGATGGCAAATCCCCGGATGCTCATCCAAAGCCTCCGGAGCCCGTCATAGTCCTCCGCCGTCATGGTCCTGACGCAAAAGTCCCTTCCTTTATCCTGCGTTTTCCCTTCCATCCTGCCCGTTCTCCCTGCTTTTCTTTTTTCCGTCCTGAAACGGCTTCCCTCTGAAATTTCTGAAATGTAAACAGTATACACTGTTTTGTCCAAAAGGGCAAGAAGCGGATTCTACGAAAAGAACCAAAAAACCCCTCACAACCACCAGAAACATAAACAAAAGGCGAGCCGTCACATCCGCTCACCTTTCCGATACCGTTCCGCCATATATTCATTGGCCCTGTGCTCCAGCTCGTCAGGCAGTCCCTGCAGCCCTGCCGCATTCCCGTACTTCCTTTTCAGCGCCCGCTCCAGAAGGTAATCGCAGACCTCCGGGTTCTTTGGCAGCAGAGGACCGTGGAGATACGTGGCCACCACGTTCTTGTACAGCAGTCCCTCCCATTCTCCCTCGTCAGTGTTTCCGTAACCCCGCCGCACCCTCCCCAAAGGCGTATACGCCCCGATATAGGTACGTCCCCCATGATTCTCGAACCCCACCACGGGGCTGCGAAATGCCGGGCTGTCCAGAATCACGTCTCCCACCAGACGGCCGGGCTTCCATTCCGTATAGATATCAAGGAGCCCCAGCCCCTCTATCACCGCTTTCGGGGTGCGGTAATAGTTTCCCAGCAGCTGGTATCCGCCGCAGACCGCCAGAAGTACCCCCCCTGATTCCACAAAGTCCCGCAGCCCTCCCCCCATCTCCCTGAGATACCTGCCGGCAAGCTCCTGCTCCCTGTCGGAGCCCCCTCCCAGAAACAGCATGTCCACCTTCTGGAAATCGATCCTGCTGCCGCCGGAAAACAGAACCACGTCCCCCTCGATGCCTCTCCACTGCAGCCGCCTCTGCAGGCACTTCACATTGCCCCTGTCACCGTACAAGTTGAGCAGATTCGGATACAAATGTCCTATGGTCAGCTTCATGCCTATACCCCCCCTGCAGCCTTGATAAGATACGGTTCGTCCTATACAGACCCGAATAATTCACGATCACGTACAGATTCCCCGTCCCCTGCTCCGCAAGCTGCCGGACCGTTCCCTGAAAATCAGACAAAAAATCGCAGGAAATATCGTCGTATTTCAGGCGAAGTCCCATGTCGTAGCGTCTTGTGCCGTCCACAACCACCTGCTTTGCATTGACATTCCCGAGAACCTGAAAATCCACGTCCCACAGCCAAGAGACATCCCGTCCGTCCAGATCAGTGTCATTGATCTGAATAATCACGTCCTTCGGCTCGGGATCCTCCTGCAGGAAGAACAGCTTCTGCTGGAAGCCCATGGGATTCTTGGCCAGATGGAGCTGCACCCGGCCACCGCCGATCACAAACACGCTCTCTCTGTGATTTCCGAAATCGAAATTTCTCATGGCCTCCCCGAAATTTCCTGCGGCATCCATTGCGCTGAGAGCAGAGTAGGCAGAAAGGACATTGTAGACATTATAGGCAAATTTCACCCCCGAAACATGGCACGCCCCCGCCGCTTTTTCCGTCCTGAGGCCTTTTTTTCCGCCCTGGGGACTCTTTCTGCCGGAGCCTTTAAAATCTGCTATTACAAAAGAAAATTCTCCTTTCCGGAAAACCACGTCCCCTGCCAGGCAGTCAGGCTCCGGCCGTCCGACTCCGCAGTTGGGACAGTGCCAGCTGCCAAGCTGTCCATATTGAAAATAGTCGTATGCCAGAGGTTCCCCGCAGAGGCGGCAGACGGCGTTCTCCCTGACAGCCCCCCCATCGTTCTGTCCGCCCTCATGACTTACATCGACCCATGGTTCATTCCGCAGGAAGGCTTCTCCCATGCCATAGGAAAACACCGGATTCCGGCATCCATATGCCAGGGAGTAGGAGACAGCATCGTCCCCGTTCAGTACCAGCAGCCCGTCCGGTGCCTGCTCCGCCGCTCCCTTCAGTCTGTCCACAACAGCATCCACCTCCCCGAACCGGTCAAGCTGATCCCGGAAAACATTGGTCACTACCATACAATGAGGCTTCAGCCGGGCCAGGATCTCCTGTGCCGCAAACTCATCCACCTCGATGCAGGCATAGTCCGCATCCAGATATGCGTCCCGATCCGCCGCAAGCACAAAGGCCGTCAGAATCCCGTTTGGCATATTTGCCCCTGTCCGATTGCTGACCACCTTCTTTCCCCCCGCCTCCAGCACATGGCAGAGGATATGCGTGACGGTTGTCTTTCCGTTTGTTCCCGTCACCACGATGACCTTTTCCCTGACCATGCCTGCAAGCCTGCCCAATATCCCCGGATCCACCAGCCCCGCCACATACCCGGGAAAGGACCCGCCGTTCCCTATTTTCAGCCTCCTGATCAGACAGTCCGCACATTTTGCACATAATACTGCCAGCCTGCTCCGAAATCCCACGCCCATGCCACCTGCCCTTCCGTACCTTCTCTTTCGCACCTTCTCTTTCGCACCTTCATTCCGCTATCCTGACAGACCTCTTCCTTCAATCCCCAGCAGGAATCTACAGTGTGTAAACCTATATTGAGTTTACTCTTTGTAAACCGATTTGTCAAGAGGAACTATGCCCCCATTGTATCTCCCCTTTTCACATTCTGTCTTAACATTTTCCTAAGCTTACGCTATGATATGCTTAATCCCTGAAAGATAAAAATATTTTCACATAATCCCTAACCTTTTTCCCCGGTCCGTTACTATATATGTGAAAGCTTGAAACGGCCGAATCAAGAATTCAAAAACAGCGGAAAACGCCGATCACTGAACAGGAGAAACAGATCATGGAAAGTATGTTTGAACAGATTGCAGAGGATTATATGCTGCTGCTTCTGAACTGGGCTTACAAAAAGCTCGGCGACAGAGAGCGGTCAGAGGATCTGACACAGGAGGTTCTGCTGCAGGTTTTCACTGCCATCCAGAAAAGCCCCTCCCCCGTCACGGATCAGGAGCATTTTCTATGGAAGATCGCCCATTACACATGGTGCAATTACTTAAGGGGCAGTGAACGCCGCAAAATGTGTGTTTCCATGGAAAATCTGCAGCTGGAGGATCCCCAGAAATTTGAGGAGGAGTATGCCGAAAGGGAGCTGCAGCGGGAACAGATCCAGCGGATGCGCAGACAGATATCCCTGCTGAACCGCCTCCAGCGGGAGATCATGATATCCTTTTACATCGACGGGCTTTCCGTTCGGGAAATTGCCGAGAGGCACCAGATGACACAGTCCGCCGTCAAATGGCATCTCAGCCAGACGAGAAAAAAACTGAAAAAGGAGATAACAGATATGGAAAACAAAGAATATGTATACCGCCCCAGAAGACTTCACATGGGCATCAGCGGAAACGCCGCTTCCATGGGCAGCACAGACATCGTCATGATCGAGAACAGCCTCACCAAGCAGAACATCTGCCTTGCGTGCTACCGCCAGCCCAAGACCCCGAAGGAGCTGGCCGAACAGCTGGGCGTTCCCATGGCCTACATCGAGGCCGATCTGGAATGGCTGACGGAACGGGAATTTCTGGAAAAGAACGGCGCCGGCTACGCCACGTCCTTCCCTATCATCACCTCCGAAGATGAGCAGGCGCAGTACAGCGTCTTCCTGAAACACAGGAAAAATCTTTCCGACATCATCATAGAAGGGCTGACCTCTGCAGAAGGCGCCATTCGGGACATCGGCTTCTACGGCTGCCATACGCCCATGAACAAGCTGCTGTGGCTGCTGATCTACCAGTTCGGCCGCAATCTGCACATCCCTTATCCCGATGTACAGAAATCCGTCCGTATGGACGGGGGAAATTACCTCCCTCTGGGCTTTGACAGAGATTACCCCGCTGACAAGCCGCTGACTGTCGACGATAGAGGCTGGGCCTACAACGGCAGCATGCAGAACGACAATTTCCATTGGATGGGCCTTTACAACTTCGGACGCTCAGAAATCGAAGAAATGCTGGACGACTATACGCCTCAGGGCAAAGCGCTCCACAAGCTGCTGAAAGAGCTGATCCACGGAACGGCCTCTATCGACGATTACGACGAAAAGAAACGCTACACTCTGGCCCAGCTGGCCCAGAAGGGCTTCGTGACCATAAAGGACAGTCAGGCGTTCCCCAGCTTCTGCGTCTTCACCGCCGAACAGTACGATGCACTGTGCAAAAAGGTCTTCGCACCCATTGCAGAGAAACTGAAGCCTGCCATCTCCCTTCTGATGGCAGATCTGGAGAAATGCTGCGGGAGCCAGCTGCCTCGGCACCTGAACCACTATTATCATTCCTTCGTGGCCCTCGCCCTCCATGACCTGAGCTTCCTGACCACTATATTCGCCTTCCAAGACGGCCTGCTTTACAAGCCCGTGGACGGTCACGACGGAGAATTCCTCACGCTGATGTATGTGAAGGAATGCTGATGACCTGAAAAGCAGTCCATGACAGCCCTCTTCACCGACCTTCGTTGGACGTTTTCCTCCCGGGGCTCCTCCAGAGCCCCGGAGGAAACCAGCGGCACAGTCCGCTGCCACCTGCCCGAAGCCCAGCGGAGGGCAGGTAAGGACAGTGCCATCCTAGATCCGACAGACAGCAGGTCAGGACAGCGCCTCCCCGAATACCTTGAGCAGCTGTTCCTGATGAAAGGGCTTATCCACAAAGCCTCTGGCGCCGATGGCCTTGGCCCTCTCAAAGGTATCGTCATATGCCAAGGAGGAAATCATGACGATTCTGGCATCCGGGTGTTCCTTCAGGATTTGCTCGGAAGCGTCCAGACCGTCCATTCCCTGCATGATGATATCCATGGTCACCAGATCCGGCTTCACCTCGTCATACTTTGCAATGGCATCCTCCCCGCTCCGGCAGTAGGCCACAATCTCATAATCCGTCCCTTCAAGGACATCCCCCAGCTGAACCCGAACCAGCCGGGAATCGTCCACTACCATTATCCGTTTACTCATTCTGCACGCTCCCTTCCCTCAGGTCTCCGGCCTGAACAGCCCCCTCCTCATCGGAACGGGGCACATGGTGAATCAGCTGCGCACCCCTGTGGCACCCATCGGAATATGTAAGCACGAACTGTATCTCCCGCCCCTCTGGCTCATAGCGCCCGTGGTAAAATTCAGGCGGGCCGAAATGGGCGGGAACCTGGGTGGCGCGGAACATCGCCCCGGCGATCCTGCCGCAGAGCACATTAAAGTATTCCTTGCTGAACTCCTCCACATCCTCAGGGCTCACCGATTCCTCGTGAAAGGAGTTGCATGCCATGCGGTACAGCAGCCCGGTATCGGCACAGAGGGTAAGGCTGGTGCGAAACCCTCGGTCAAAGGTGATCTGAACCGTACAGATATCCTCCCCGGACATCTGGTCCCCCTGATGCAGCTGCACCCCTGCGGTGCGCTCCGTCACGTCCTGAACAGCCTGATCCAATATTCGTTCAAGCTCCTCTTGTTCCATGGCAGTATTCATCTCTTATATCCCCTCTCCCTATCCGGTTTCCCCATCCTTATGTTCTTCCGGCTCAAACACCCGATGGATCCTTTCAAGAAGCTCCTCCGAGGAAAAGGGCTTCAGCACGTAATCACAGATTCCCAGTCTGGCGGTCTTTAAAACAGTGTCCTTATCCTCCACCCCCGTAAGCATAATCACCGGGATATCTTCCTTTCCTCTCATGGAGCGTATTTCCCGCAGCGTCTCGATGCCGTCCTTCTGCGCCATCTGAATGTCCAGCAGGATCAGATCAGGCCTCTTTTCCTCCTCCAGATATTTCAAAGCCCTCACCCCTGAATTGACGGTAATCACTTCGTACTTATCCCGCAGGGTGTTTGAAATCCGCATCAGAGTAATGGCCGTGTCGTCCACCGCCAAAATGCGCTTCCTAGCATCTTTGCCTTGTATCTGGCTCATTTTTCTTCCTCCTTTTCAAGCAAGCTCAAGAGCCGGCTCAGCAGCTCCTCCGCATTGTCATCCTCAAACAGCCGAAGCTGCTCCCTTATCTCCAAAAGACGCTTCGCCGCGTCCTCAGGCAGCTCATAGCCCAGCAGCTCCTCCACCTTTTCCGCACACTCCTGAGAGCGAAAGTGCTTCAGGTCCTCCAGTGCCGATGCCGCTCGTTCCCTCAGCTCTTCCATAGGCGGACAAGGGAGCTTTTCTTTCTTGTCGTTCTCCTCCTGCCTGCGTCGATCCAGGAACTGTTCGATGTTGGCCAGAAGAATCTCGTATTCCGCCAGCAGCAGCGGAAACTGCTCGTCGATAAATGCCTTGTCCCCTTGGGCGGCGGCATTCTCCTGCGCCCGGGCCATGGCTGAGACATCCATGGCACCGATATTGGCCGATGCGCTCTTAAGTCCGTGCACCTCTATCTGATAACGCAGAATATCCGACTGGGCAAGCTCCCGCAAAAGTCCGGTCTTGCGTTTGCCGTCCGCACAGTACAGCTCCAGCAGGTCGGCAAAGCCCTTCTCGTCGCCGGAGTAATACTGCATGGCGGCCGCCATATCCACCCCGTCAATCTGGAACGCCGCCGGGTCCAGCGGCTCGGCTTCCTCCTCCCGCTCCTCCACCTGCCTGTACTTTTCCGGTATCCAGCGCAGCAGAAGCTGATGCAGCGCTTTCCTGTCAAGGGGCTTGGAGATGAAATCCTGAAAACCGCACTCCAAGAAATGATCCCGCATGCCTTCCATGGCATTGGCCGTCAGTGCCACCATGACGGGAGCAGTCCCGTTTTCACCGCAGTCCCTGCGGATGATCTCTGCCGCCTCGATGCCGTCCATGCCGGGCATCATATGGTCCATGAAGATAATGTCGTACCGGACGGCCTGCACCAGCTCCACCGCCTGGGGCCCGCTCTCCGCCTCGGTCAGGTCGAAGGCGTAATTTTTCAGAAAGCCCCTGGCCACCTTTCTATTGATTACATTATCATCTACAATAAGCACCTTCACGCTGGGTGCAGTAAAGCTGTCCGTGATTCTCTGCTCTTCCTGCGGGGTCTCCGGCGTCTCCGAAACCGGATGGCTGTCCACGATTTTCTGAGGGATCATGATGGTGACCTTGGTTCCCTTCCCATAGGTGCTTTCCACCTGGATGGTGCCCTCCATCAGCTCCACCAGCTGCTTCACGATGGCAAGCCCAAGCCCGGTACCCTCCGCACTCCGGTTGCGCTTAGAATCCACCTGCTGGAAATCCTCGAAAATGGTGCCCAGATCCTCCTCCCGTATACCGCAGCCCGTATCCTCCACATGGAAGATCAACACTTCTTCATCCGCATCCTTCCCGGGTTTTCCGGTGATATAGGTGCGCACATACCCTTTCTTCGTAAATTTGATGGCATTGTTGAGAATATTGATCAGTATCTGCCGAATCCTGCCGTCGTCGCCGCTGTAGCCGCAGGGAATGGTCTCGTCGCACTCATATTTCAGGATCAGCCCTTTCTGAGAAGCCGCCATATCCATCATCCCTATGATCTCGTTGGCCAGATCCCTTATGTAATAATTTGCATACACCAGCTCCATTTTGCCTGCCTCCACCTTGGACAGGTCCAGAATGTCATTGATGATGGCCAGCAGATTCTTCGCTGCGGACTGCACATCCTTGGCATGGGCATAGATCTCAGTATCCCCGCATTCCTCCATGATGATGTCGTTCAGGCCGATGATGGCGTTCATCGGCGTGCGTATCTCATGGGACATGTTGGCAAGGAATTCGCTTTTCGCGATGCTTGCCTTCTCAGCCTGGCGCCGCACCCGCTTGATCTCGTTGATATAGGCCTTTATGTCGGTCATGTCCAGAATCAGAATGACGCTGCCCTGTATCCTGCCGTTCTCATCCAGAATATGCTTGCTGTGGCTTTCATAATGCTGTCCGCTGATAGAAAAGCTCTGGGGAACGTTCTCGTTGAGCATTTCCTCCTGAAAGCCCTCCACCACCCGTATATTCTCCCCCAGCTTATGGGAGGGCAGATGGGTAAAAATATCGGCCGCCGCCCTATTGTAACTGACCAGGCGGTCATGGTCGTCCAGCGTGATCACGCCGTCCCCCAGGCTCTCCAGCACCTTCGCCGCCGCCAGATGGCGGAAATCATAATTTCGGCGGCTCCAGACCACGATGACCACCATGCTCATGGAGATGGCCAGCGTCACCGGCGTAAGATCAAACACCTCCACCAGCTTACAGACATAGGCCGCCAGCATAATCACGGGAAAAGTGGATATCCCTAGAATCGTCCAGTACTGACGGCTGAGCTTCTGGTCCGAGCGCTTCCGAACAGCCCTCACCAGCGTACATATACAGAGGATGTAAGGAATAATGATCCGGCTGAACATGAAAATCATATACAGAGGACCATATGTGATGCTGACGTAATGAAATCCTCCCGCCGACTCCTTCCACTGGAATTCCTAATAAAAGAGGCCGT